>JACSRL010000202.1 GCA_014879765.1 Anaerolinea sp.
GACCAGGGACATGAGCACGCTGACGGCCACGGCCTGGATCTCCGGCACGCCCAACAGGGTGTAGAAGAAGGGATAGGCGTTTTGGATCACGCCGTGCCCACCGACGCTGATGGGCGCCATCAACACCAGCGCGATCAGCGGGTTGAACAACATCACGTCCACGAAGGGCACGCCGCCGCCGACCGCCTCAAAGAGCAGCCAGTTGACCACGTTGGCGGCCATCAGGCCGGCCAGGCCCAGCAGATAGGCATGGAACAGGGCGCGGTAGTGGAAGCGGTAGGCATCGAACGCGCCCGACAGGCCGTCGTAGGTCGGCGCCAGCCGGGTCAGCGGCCCCCATTGAAAGATGCGGCCGATCTGCAAGCGCAGCCGGCGGCTGAGCATCACCGCCAGCGCCACGGCGATCCCCAGCAGCGCAGCCACCGCCAGGTTGAAAAGCCATTGCAGCTCGGCATGGTTCATCAGCCGCACCACCACGATGGCCGTGACCGCGGCCGTGCTCATGTAGGCCAGCAGCCCCACGATGCGATCCACCACCACCGACACCGCGGCCTCCGCGGTGCGGTCGGTGTAGCGGGCCATGCCATAGCCGCGCATCACGTCGCCGCCGATGTTGGCCGGCAGGATGCTGTTGAAGAAGAAGCCGACGAACATGTACTGCAGGACGGCCCGGAAGGGCGCCCCCACCTCCAGCGCCCGCAGCAGCACCTGCCACTTGGCGCCGTTGATGACAATGGCCAGCAGATAGACCGCCAGGGCCAGCAGGACCAGCCAGGGATTGGCCGCCGCCAGGCTGCGCCTGACCTCGTGGAGATCCACCCGCGTAAATGCAAACGCGATCAACCCAACGGTGATCGCGATCTTTGCGAAGGTAAGGAGGTGCTTTTTCAAAGGGTGCTTGCCTGCAATGCTCAGCGCGCGGCCTGCTGTGAACTGCCGGAGCGCTGCGAGAGCGCCATGGGCCGCAGCTCAGCGTCGCCGCCGTCCAGCTCCCGCAGCTCCTGCACGTTTTGCTTCTGGGTCATGGCCATGTCCCACACCACGTGGCGGTCCCGCTTGACCATGAAGTCATACCAGCCCAGCAGCCGGCTCCAGCCTTCCAGCACCGCCAGCAAGACCAGGCTGTAGACCAATTGGATGGCGCCCCAGGCCTCGCGCAGGGCGATCCGGGCCACACGGCCGTTCTGAATGCTGGCCACCTGATGGCCGTATTTGCGGCTGAGATAAAGGTGGCCAGCGTGGTTGCGGCGGCGCTGGCGCACGAAGTCGCCGATGGTGTCGGGCCCCGTGTTGTAGACGATGGCATCGGGCGAATAGACCACCCGCAGCCCATGCTTGATGACGATGGCCTCCACGAAGGCCTCGTCCATGGCCACATCGGGCGGGATCTGCTCCAACACCCGGCGAAAGGCGATCATCTCCCCCAGCCGCGGGATGTCCAGACAGAGCTCATGCTCCATGCGCAGCCGCAGATGGGTGAAGAGCCCCACCAGGTGGTCGGGGGTGTTGACCGGAATCTTGTGCGCGCCGGTCATGCCCACCGTCTCATCGCGGAACACCCGCACCAGATTCTCCACGGCGCTTTCGTGCGGCAGGGTGTCGCCGCTCTCCAGCACCAGAATTTGCTCGGTAGCCGCCTGCAAGAAGAGGTTGATGGCTGAGGTCTTGCCGCGCCGCTCCGGCTGTTCGATCAACTGTAGGCGCGGGTCACGCGCCAGACAGGAACGAACAATCGACACCGTGTTGTCGGTGCAGCCGCTGGCCACCACGATGATCTCGCTGATCACCACATCGTGCAGATGCTGGTCGATCAGCGCATCCAGCAGGGGGCCGATGTTGCCCTCTTCATTGTAGGCGGTGATGCCAACACTGCAGCGCAAAGGGGAACGGGACTGGGTCAAGATAACCTCGCAATGACAGATTGCCGGCCTGTAGCCGTGGGGAGACGCGGCCGCGATTATGCCACAGGTGAAACGAATGACCAAAACGCATCGTAATAGATAGGGAGTGGCCGAGCGTCACTGTGACTTGCCAAGTCTTGCGCAGCTTTTCCAATTGGTGCATTGTGTGTTAAGATAGTCTCGCATTTCGCTTCATCCCGTTGCAAGCCTGTTGGAGGCAATACCCATGCGTGTTAAGCGTGTTATCGGCCTGATACTGCTGGCCTGGCTGCTGGTTTCATCGGTGACGCAGTCGGTCTACGCCCAGGACAAAAGCCTGTACTGGGGAAACTACGACGTCGCGATCACCGTTCAACCCGACGGCTGTTTCCGCGTGGTAGAAACCCAGGAGCTGGTCTTCACCGTGGGTGAGTTCCGCTTTGGCGTGCGTTCCATCCCCACGGAGTCCACCTCCAGCATCGACGCGGTGCAGGTCAGCGAGCAGGGGGGCCAGGTCTACACCCGCTCATCCAGCGGCGAACCCTACACCTTCGACGTGAACCAGGCCGGCGGCAACCTGAATGTCCGCTACAATTTCCCCCCCACCAGCGACGCCAGCCGCACCGTCGTCATCGAGTACACGGTCTGCGGCGGCCTGCTCTACTATCCTGACGGCGACCAGTTGGTCTGGCAGGCGGTGCCCAGCAACGACAGCTTTCCGATCCAGAATGCCTCGGTGACGGTGCATCTGCCCAGCGGCGCCACGGTCGCCAACTACGACGCCACCGGCCCCAGCGGCACAGCCACCCTGATCGACAACAGCCAGGGGGTGTACTTCGTGGCCGATGAGCCGATCCGGCCCGGCAGCAGCAACTTTGCCGTGCGCGTCCAGTGGCCGCATGGCATCGTAGCCGGCCAGCCGGCAAGCTGGCAGGTGGCCATGGACCGCCAGGATCAGATCGAGCCGGTGGCCAACCTGGGCGTGCTGGCGCTGACCATCTTCGTGCTGGTGGGCGGCTCGCTGCTGCTCTACCTGCTCTGGTACAGCAAAGGACGCGATGCGCCGGTCAAGCTGCCGGCCGAGTGGATTCCGGAGCCGCCCAGCCAGCTGCCGGCCGGCATGGTGGGCACGCTGATCGACGAGCGCGCCGACACCAAGGACGTGATCGCCACCCTGGTGGACCTGGCGCGGCGCGGCGTGCTGGCCATCCAGGAGGAGAGCAAGCCCGGCCTCTTCGGCATCGGCTCCACCCAGGAGTTCACCTATCACCTGGAGAACGCCGACCTGCCCATGCGGCCCTACGAAAAGCTGCTGGTGGACAAGCTGTTCGACGGCGCGTCGAGCAAGCAGCTCTCCGAACTGCGCGACAAGTTCTATGTCGCCATGGGCCAGGTGCAGAAGAGCCTTTACCAGAGCGTGGTGGAGGATGGCTACTTTCCCCGCAGCCCGGAGCGGGTGCGCACCATGTACGCCGGTCTGGGCATCGCTGCGCTGCTGATGGCCTTCATGGTCGGCTGTGTGGCCATGATGGTCGCAGTGAACTGGAGCGCCTTTGCCCTCTGCCTGCCGGTGGCCTTCGCCGTGCCGGCCATCGGTCTGATCGTGCTGGCTCGCCACATGCCGCGCAAAACCGACACCGGCGCGGAGGAGGCGGCCAAATGGCTGGCCTTCAAACGCTACATGGAAAACATCGAACAGTACACCAAGGTCGAAGAGGTGCAGCAGATCTTCGACCGCTTCCTGCCCTACGCGGTTGCATTTGGCCTGGAGAGAAGCTGGATCGCCAAGTTCGCCCGCGTCGATACCCCGCCGCCGCCCTGGTACTATCCTGGCCAATATATGGGCCCGCGGCCGCGCGGCTGGGGCTGGTGGGGCGTGGGGCCGGCCATGGGCCCCACCAGCGGCCCTGCGCCGCGGCCGGCTGAGGGCGGCGGCGGCGCGCCCAGCATGAGCGACATGTCGCGCGGCATGGGCGCCGGGCTGGCCGGCATGAGCGCGGGCCTGGGCGGCATGTTGACCGCGGCCACAGGCGCGCTGACCAGCCGGCCGGCGCCGGTCTCTGGCAGCGGCAGTTGGAGCAGCAGCGGCGGCAGTTGGAGCGGCGGCAGCGGTTTCAGCGGCGGCGGCTGGAGCGGCGGCGGCGGCTTCAGCGGCGGCGGCGGCGGCGGCAGCAGCTTCGGTTGATCGGCCCAAGGCTTTGGAAAGGAGCACAGCATGCGTGGAAGTGGTAAAATAGTCGGCATCATCCTGATCTTCTTTGGCCTGGCGGCCATCGGCATCGTCGGCATCTGGGCGCTGGCCGAGATGAGCGGCGACAACAGCGCCCTGACCGCGGGCGGCGCGGCGCTGGCCATGGCGCTGGTCTTCTTCCTGGTGACCGCGCCCACCGTCGGCGTCGGCGCCTACCTGCTGGTCAAGGGCCGCCACGAAAGCGCCCAACTGGCCGAGGTGGATCAGCAGCGCAAGCTGCTGAACATCGTTCTCACCCGCGGCCAGGTGAACATGTCCGACCTGGTGCTGGAGCTGGGCTCCTCCACCGATCAGGTCAAGGCCTGGATCTACGACCTGGTGGGCAAGGGCCTGTTCAGCGGCTACATCAACTGGAACGATGGCATTCTCTATTCCCGGCAGGCTGGGTCGATCCGCGAGACAAAGAAATGCCCCAACTGCGGCGGCCAGATGCAGTTCGGCGGCAAGGGGGTCATCACCTGCCCCTACTGCGGCACCGACGTCTTCCTGGCCACATAAACAACCGCAGGGCATTAGAAACCGGGTTCTTGTCTCTCGCCACGAGAGGCCGTTGAGCAGACGAAAACCATGCCGCACGAGAAAAACCCGGTTTCTGAACGACCGGCTGAGCAGTTACCATAAAACATCATTCTAAGGAGAATAACCCATGCAAGATGATCTGAAGGCCAAAGCCAAAGACCAGATGAATGTGCTTGAAAACGTGATCGCCGGCGTGCCCGGCATCAAAGGCTACAAGGAGAAGGAGCTGCGCCGCGAGACCGACAAAACCGTGCGCACCATGGTCGCCCGCCAACTGGATGACCAGAAGGCGCGGCTGAGCAGCCTGCAAGTGGATCTGGTCAACAACGGCCAGCTCGATCTGCTGGACGACATGGAGCGCGCCGCGACCAAGCTGCAGACCCTCTCCGACCGCGTGCGCACCGCCAGCTACGGCTATGCGCCCCTCTTCGACGACGTGCGGGTCAAAGAGGCGGAGCTGGACGCGCTGGGCCAGTTCGACCAGGCCATGTTCCAGGACGTGGCCCGCATCCAGACCATCATCGACGGCATGGGCGCGCTGGCCGGCCGGCCCGACAGCGACTGGCTGGAGAGCATCCGCGCCCTGACCACCGCCCTGGACACCCTCAACACCCAGTTCGGCCACCGCAGCGAAGTGATCCTGCAGACCGCAACAGAGGACTGACAGTTCTGACACAGAAGGAGAATCGACTCATGGCAAGGATTATCGACATCATCGAGGCCCCCAACCAAGGCCCCAACGACATGGTGGTGCGCATCCCTGAGGTTGGCGCGGGCGATTTCCGCCTGGGCTCGCAGGTGATCGTGCGCGAGAGCCAGACCGCGGTCTTCTTCCGCGACGGCAAGGCGCTGGACACCTTCGACGCCGGCCGTCACACCATCACCACGGCCAACCTGCCCCTGCTTTCCGGCCTGATCGGCCTGGCCACCAGCGGCAAGACCCCCTTCACGGCTGAGGTCTACTTCGTCAACCGGCGCGATTTCATCGATCAGAAGTGGGGCACGCCGGAGCCCATCGCGCTGCGCGACCCCGACCTGGGGCTGGCCCGGCTGCGCGCCTTCGGCGCCTACAGCATGGCCGTGATCGATCCCCAGATGTTCGTGGCCAAGATCGTCGGCACCATGGGCCTCTACCAAACCAGCCAGGTGCAGAACTACCTGCGCAGCATCATCATCTCCAAGCTGACCGACGTGCTGGGCGAGAGCAAGAAGGGCCTCTTCGACCTGCCGGCCATGTTCAACGAGATCAGCGCGGCCGTGCGGGCCAAAGTCACCGACGACTTCGCGCTGCTGGGCATCGGCATCAAGCAGTTCTTCCTGGAGTCGGTCAGCCCCACCGAGGAGACGCAGCAGGCCATCGACAAGCGCGCGGCCATGGGCGCAGTGGGCGCCGGCTCCTTCATCGAGTACCAGACCGGCATGGCCATCGGCGGCGTCGGCGCGGGCGCGGCCCAGGGTGGCGGCGGCGGCGCTGGCGGCATGGCCGAGACTGGCATGGGGCTGGGCGCGGGCATGGGCATGGGCGCGGGCATGGCTGGCGTCATGGCGCAGGCCATGTCCCAGGCCATGCAACCCAAGCCGGCCGCGGCTGCGCCAGCCGCCCCGGCGGCCGCCGCGCCGCCGGCCAATCCCCAGACGCCGGCCGAGATCCAGGCTTTCCTGGACAACCTGGACATGCGTCTGGCCAGCGGCGAGCTCAGCGAATCGACCTACGACAAGCTCTACGCCCGCTGGGAAGCGCGGCTGAAAGAGCTGGGCGGCTGATCTGCCCACCGTCAAGGGGCGCTGTCCGTGGACAGCGCCCCTTTTTTGTGCTGCTGCCTTGGGCGATGTTGTTCTGGATGTTCTTCCGTCATCGTCTGCATCGGCCAGACGATGTGTACATCCTGGCGGGCGATGAGGTGGTGGGCAGCAAAGCGGGCCACCATAACGGTTCAGGCGCCGGGCACTTGCGCTTGACTTCGTAGCGTGAACTGGCTTCACGTGTCGCATTGCAAGCGTAGATGCTACGCGAGGTGCCCGGCGCCTACGGCAGAACCAAATCACGGCCGCAGCGCCCTTGTCGCCGGAATTGCTACAGATTCAGGCGGCGTTGAAAGCGCAGCTCAAACGGTCACCCGCCCTGTCATGGCGAGGACTGCCGGTACGATCCGACCAAGCTGCCGCAGCGTGGTTGGTTTCAGACATTGGCTTAAACAACTGAGAAGTGCGATAATCTCGATCATGAGCAACTGTGTACCTCCGGCTCCACAAACCAGAGCTTACACAGTTGCTCACATCAGCCTAATTTGGCGAAGGTATTGAGCATGACAATAACAGTAGCTCAAATGACCAAAGGTGAACTCCGCGAAATGATCGAAGCCTCTATTGAA
>JACSRL010000159.1 GCA_014879765.1 Anaerolinea sp.
CTGCGCCTCGGTCATTCTGTGGACGGCCGAAAAAGCCACCTGGATGGCCGGCGAAGGCGTGCAGATCTTTGGCGGCAACGGCTATATCAACGACTACCCTCTGGGCCGGCTGTGGCGCGATGCCAAGCTGTACGAGATCGGCGCCGGCACCAGCGAAATCCGCCGCATGCTGATCGGGCGGGAGCTGTTCGCCGAGACGATGTAAACCCGCTGTCGTCAGCGGGCGCCGCCTGCGGCCGTCAGCGAAGCGGGGGCGTCGCGCCGATACACTCGCCAGCGCCTGTCCCCGGGTCCGATCCGCCGCACCGGGGGTTGCCGCGCGCCCTTACCGAACATGCACATTCTTCTGGTCAGCCGCAACCGCATACCGGTCTTTGCCTACGGCGGGACCGAGCGCGTCATCTGGGACCTGGGCCAGTCGTTGCACCGGCTCGGCCATCGGGTCAGCTACCTGGTCAAGCCGCGCTCGCGCTGCGACTTTGCCGAGGTGCTGGCCATCGACAAGTCGCAGCCGCTCCTGCCGCAGGTGCAGGAGGCCATGCGCCGCCAGGGCGCCGACATCGTGCACTTCCAGTCGAACCCGTTTGCGAGCCCGCAGGAGGCCGAAGATTTCGACCAGCCCTGGGTGATGACCGAACATGGCAACAGCGATGAGGGAACCTGGTACCCACGCAACGTGATCTTCATCGCGCGGGACCATGCGGCGCGCCACGGCTCGGACCGGTTCGTCTATAACGGGCTGGACTGGTCGGCCTATGGCAAGGTCGATCTGGGCGCGGTGCGGCGCAACTTCCACTTTCTGGGCAAGGGCGACTGGCCGTTCAAGAACCTGCAGGGCGCCATCGACGTGGCGCTGGCCGCCGGCGCCCAGCTCGATGTGCTGGGCGGCAAGCGGCTGCAGACGCAAAACGGCTGGCGCTTCACCTGGCAGCCTTCCATCCACTTCCACGGCATGGTCGGTGGTGCCAAAAAGTTCGCGCTGCTCAATGCCTCGCGTGGCATGGTGTTTCCGGTGCGATGGCACGAGCCCTTCGGCCTGGCCGTGGTCGAGAGCCTGTACTTTGGCTGCCCGGTGTTTGCCACGCCCTACGGCGCCATTCCCGAACTGGTGCCGGCGCACTGCGGCGTGCTGAGCAACTCGCTGGGCACGCTGGCCGGAGCTTTGGGGGATGCCGCGCGCTTTTCGGCACAGGCCTGCCACGAGCAGGCGCGCGACCATTTCAATGCCGAGCGCATGGCGCGTGGCTATCTGTCGATGTACCAGCGGGTCCTCGACGGCGAACCGCTGCACACGCAGGCGCCGCGCACCCGGGTGCATCCGCGCGACCTGCCCTGGCTGGCCTGAAGCGGCCGCCGTTCCCACTCCCTTACAACGAAAACCACCATGGCCTCCTCGCTTGAAAACCTGCTCCAGAACAACCGGCAGTGGGCGGCGCGCATGGAGCGCGACCGGCCGGGCTTTTTCGCCTCGCTGGCCCGCCAGCAGACGCCCAGGTACCTGTGGATCGGCTGCTCCGACAGCCGCGTGCCGGCCAACGAGATCACCGGACTGGACCCCGGCGAAGTGTTCGTGCATCGCAACGTGGCCAACGTGGTGGTGCATTCGGACCTGAACGCGCTGTCGGTGATGCAGTTCGCGGTTGACCACCTGAAAGTGGAGCACGTCATCGTCGTCGGCCACTACGGCTGCGGGGGCGTGCTGGCCACCTTGCGCGGCACGCGCGTGGGCCTGGCCGACAACTGGCTGCGCCATGTGCACGACGTGAAGCTGCGCCACCGGCGCCGGCTCGACCATCTGCCGTTGCAGGAGATGGAAAACACCCTGTGCGAGATGAACGTCATCGAGCAGGTCGGCAACGTTGCGCTGTCCAACGTGATGCAGGACGCCTGGCGCCGCGGCCAGAAGGTCACCGTGCACGGCTGGTGTTATGGTTTGGACGACGGGCTCGTCAAGGACTTGGGCGTGACCATGCAGGGCGCGCACGAGGTGGTCGATGTGTTCCGCAACGCCATCAAGCGCTACCCTCGCGGCGGCGCCGTCATTTCCGCCTGAATTTTATTGATCATGCTGCTGCAACAACTCGATTCCCCGCTCGCACTCGACATGGCCAAGGCCATGATTGACGGCTTCAACCGCCACTACCGGCTCTTTCGCACCGAATCGGCGCGGGCCAAGCACCGCTTCGAAACGCGCGACTGGCACGCCCAGCAGCGCGCCCAGCGTGAGCGCATCGAGTTCTACGACCTGCGTGTGCGGGAATGCTCGAACCGGCTGGAGCGCGAGTTCAAGGCTGCCGAACAACCGATGGAGATCTGGCAGCAGGCCAAGCTGCTGTACATCGGCATGCTGGTCGACCACCGTCAGCCCGAGCTGGCCGAGACCTTTTTCAACTCGGTCACCACCAAGATCCTGCACCGCTCCTATTTCCAGAACGACTTCATCTTCGTGCGGCCGGCCATCAGCACCGAGTACATCGAGAACGAAGATCCGGCCAAGAGCACCTACCGCGCCTACTACCCGCGCCGCGAGTCCATTCTGGAGGAAATCCGGCGCATGGTGCTGGACTTCGGCCTGCATGTGGCGTTTGAAGATTTCGACCGCGACACCCGCTTTGTCTATGACCGGCTGCTGGGGCTGTTCGACCATGTGCACCTGCGTTCCAACTTCCAGATCCAGGTGCTCTCCAGCCTGTTCTACCGCAACAAGGGCGCCTACGTGGTGGGCAAGGTGATCAACGGGTTTCAGGAGGTACCTTTCGCGCTGCCCATCCTGCACAACGCCGACGGCAAACTGGTCATCGACGCGCTGGTCAACGGCGAAGACGAACTGCTGATCCTGTTCAGCTTTGCGCGCGCCTACTTCATGGTCGACATGGAGATCCCGTCAGCCTACGTGCAGTTCCTGCGCAGCATGATGCCCCGCAAGCCGCGCGCCGAGTTCTACAACGCGCTGGGGCTGGCCAAGCAGGGCAAGACGCTGTTCTACCGCGACTTCCTGTTTCACGAGCGGCACAGCACCGACAAGTTCCGCATTGCGCCCGGCATCAAGGGCATGGTGATGCTGGTGTTCGACCTGCCGAGCTTTCCGTTCGTTTTCAAGGTGATCAAGGACTACTACCCGCCGCAGAAAGACACGACGCGCGAACAGATCCGTGGCAAGTACCAGCTGGTCAAGCAGCATGACCGCGTGGGCCGCATGGCCGACACGCTGGAGTTCTCGCTGGTGGCTTTCCCGCGCGACCGCTTCGAGGATGAACTGATCGCCGAGATCGAAAAATTCGCCCCCAGCCAGCTGGAGATCTCGGACCGCGACGGCGACGGCCAGATCGAGGTGATCCTGCAGCACGTCTACATCGAGCGGCGCATGATCCCGCTCAACATCTACCTGCAGGAGGCCTTTGACATCCTGCAGAAGGACCCCGCCAACGAGCGTGCCAACGCGCAGCTCAACCGTGCCGTGATCGAATACGGCAACGCCATCAAGGACCTGGTGGCGGCCAACATCTTCCCTGGCGACATGCTGTGGAAGAACTTCGGCATCACGCGCCACGGCAAGGTGGTGTTCTACGACTATGACGAGATCGAGTACGTCACCGACTGCAATTTCCGCAAGGTGCCCGAGCCGCGCAACGAAGAGGACGAGATGTCGGGCGAGATCTGGTACCACGTCGGCCCCCGCGATGTGTTCCCAGAGACCTTCGGCCCCTTCCTGCTCGGCAACAACCTGGTGCGTGACGTGTTCATGAAGCACCACGCCGACCTGCTGGATGTGGCGTTCTGGCAGAGCCACAAGGATCGCATCCTGCAGGGCCATGTGTACGACGTCTTCCCCTACGAGCAGGAAAAGCGCTTTCACCCGCAACTGGCCGGCACGCAGGCCGAGCGCTCGATCTGAGTGGATGCCGCCGATCAATCATGTATTGATAGCTGAAACGCACCATTTGACGCTGGATTGATCCAGATTTCATTGAAAAAGGAGCTCGAAATGACCGACCCCATCCTCATCGTCAGCGCTGCCCGCACCCCGATGGGCAGCTTCCAGGGTGACTTCGCCTCGCTGGCCGCGCACGACCTGGGCGGCGCCGCCATCCGCGCCGCCGTCGAGCGGGCAGGCATTGCTGCCGACCTCGTCAACGAGGTGATCTTCGGCAACTGCCTGATGGCTGGCCAGGGCCAGGCACCGGCGCGTCAGGCCGGCTTCAAGGGCGGCCTGCCCAAGAGCGCGGGCGCGGTGACGATGTCCAAGATGTGCGGCTCCGGCATGCGTGCGGCGATGTTCGCGCACGACATGCTGGCCTGCGGCAGCGCCGACGTGCTGGTGGCCGGCGGCATGGAGAGCATGACCAATGCGCCCTACCTGCTGCAAAAAGGGCGCGGCGGCTACCGGCTCGGGCACGACCGCATCTTCGATCACATGATGCTCGACGGCCTGGAAGACGCCTACGAACCGGGCCGCTCGATGGGCACCTTTGGCGAGGACTGCGCCACCAAGTACGGTTTCACCCGCGCCGAGCAGGACGCCTTTGCCACCGCCAGCGTGCAGCGCGCCAAGGCGGCCACCGAGTCGGGCGGTTTTGCCGCCGAGATCACGCCGGTGACCGTGAAAACCCGTGCCGGCGAGACGGTCATCAGCATCGACGAAGGACCGGGGCGCGTGAAGCTCGACAAGATCGCCTCCCTCAAACCGGCTTTCCGGAAAGACGGCACCATCACCGCTGCCAGCAGTTCCAGCATCAACGACGGCGCGGCCGCGATGGTGATGATGCGGGCTTCGACGGCTGAAAAGCTGGGCTGCAAGCCGCTGGCGCGCATCGTCAGCCACGCGGTGCATGCGCAGGAGCCCGAGTGGTTTGCCACCGCCCCGGTCGGCGCGACGCAAAAAGCCCTGCAAAAGGCCGGCTGGAGCGTGGCCGACGTCGAACTTTGGGAAGTGAACGAGGCTTTTGCCGTGGTGCCGATGGCGCTGATGAAGGATCTGGGTCTGTCGCACGACATCGTCAACGTCAACGGCGGCGCCTGCGCGCTGGGCCACCCGATCGGTGCCAGTGGCGCCCGCATCATGGTCACGCTGCTGCACGCGCTGAAGGCACGCGGCAAGAAGCGCGGTCTGGCCACGCTGTGCATCGGCGGCGGCGAAGCGACCGCCGTGGCGCTGGAGTTGCTTTGAATTGAAGAGCAACAACTGACGATTTGACGCTGGATTGAGCCACTTTTCGGCAGGAAAAAAGACATGACAACGGTACTGGTCATCGGCGCGTCGCGCGGCATCGGGTTCGAGTTCGTGCGGCAGTCGCTGCAGGCGGGCGAACGGGTGATTGCCACGGCGCGCGACGACGCCGGGCGCGAGCGGCTGGCGGCGCTGGGCGCACAGGTGCTGACGGTGGACGTGGCCAACCCGGCCAGCGTCAGCGGTCTGGCCTGGCAGCTCGATGGCGAGAAGATCGACACCGCGCTCTACGTGGCCGGCGTCATGAACCGCGCAGACGCCACCGAGCCGCCGACGCAGCCCGAGTTCGACCGCGTGATGCACGCCAACGTGCTGGGCGCGATGCAGGTGATTCCGCAGGTGGCGCCGCTGGTGGCGACGTCCGACCAGCCCGGTGGCGGGCGCTTCGGCTTCATCTCCAGCGTGATGGGCCGCATCGGCGGTGTGGCCGCCGGCAACGCCTGGCTGTACCGCGTCAGCAAGGCGGCGCTGAACATGGCTGTGGCTTCGGCCCAGCCCTGCTACGCCGGCGTCACGATGGTGGCGCTGCATCCCGGCTGGGTCCAGACCGACATGGGCGGCGCGTCGGCCCCGGTGACGGTGACCGACAGCGCCGCCGGCCTGCGTGCCACGCTGGCCGCGCTGACGCCGTCCGACCGTGGCCGCTTCCTGAATTACGACGGCACGCCTTTCGACAGCTGGTAAGCCGGCGCCCCGCCCGAATTACGGAGACATCATGCTGCTGACACAAGACCAGGAAATGATTCGCGACGCGGTGCGCGCCTTTGCCACCGAGCAGTTGTGGCCCCATGCGCCGCGCTGGGACAAGGAACACACCTTCCCGAAGGAGGCCCATCAGGGACTGGCGGCCCTGGGCGCTTACGGCATCTGTGTGCCCGAAGCCTACGGCGGCGCCAATCTGGACTACCTGACGCTGGCGCTGGTGCTGGAAGAAATCGCCGCCGGCGACGGGGGCACCAGCACCGCCATCTCGGTGACCAACTGCCCGGTCAACGCCATCCTGATGCGCTACGGCAGCGAAGCCCAGAAGCAGCAGTGGCTGGTGCCGCTGGCGCAGGGTCGGATGCTGGGCGCTTTCTGCCTGACCGAGCCGCACGTCGGCTCGGACGCCTCGGCGCTGCGGACGACCGCCGTGAAAGAGTTTGACGGTTTCACCGCCGGGCCGCCCCAAGGTGAAACGCTCCCCCTTGGGGGGCAGGGAGGACACGTCAGTGCCGAGCGTGGGGGTGACCATTACGTGCTCAACGGCGTCAAGCAGTTCATCACCAGCGGCAAGAACGGCCAGCTGGCCATCGTCATCGCCGTCACCGACAAGGGCGCCGGCAAGAAGGGCATGAGCGCGTTCATGGTGCCCACCGACACGCCCGGCTATGCGGTGGCGCGGCTGGAAGACAAGCTCGGGCAGCACAGCTCCGACACCGCGCAGATCAACCTGGACAACTGCCGCATTCCGGCCGAAAACCTGATCGGTCAGGAAGGCGAGGGCTACCGCATCGCGCTGTCGGCGCTGGAGGGTGGGCGCATCGGCATCGCGGCGCAGAGCGTCGGCATGGCGCGCAGCGCGCTTGACGTGGCGATTGCCTACGCCAAGGACCGGCAGAGTTTTGGCACCGCCATCTTCAACCATCAGGCGGTGGGATTCCGGCTGGCCGATTGCGCCACCCGGCTGGAGGCTGCGCGCCAGCTGATCTGGCATGCCGCCGCGCTGCGCGACGCCGGCCGGCCCTGCCTGAAGGAGGCGGCCATGGCCAAGCTGTTTGCCAGCGAAACC
>JACSRL010000322.1 GCA_014879765.1 Anaerolinea sp.
AGATGTGTATAAGAGACAGGCCCGTGAGGCCGAGATCGACCTGCAGCGCCAACGGCTGGAGCTGGAAAAGCTGCGGCTGGAGCTGGAGAAACAGAAGCGTGAAACGTGACGAGTGAAACGTGACCGGGACCTACGGCCGATCGAGCAGCGTCACTCCCTGGCTGCTGCGCTCGGCCATCCAGCCTTCCAGATCGCCGAAGCGCACCCGCCACCAGACCAGGCCGTCGGCCTCCTGCGGCCCGCCGCTGATCTCGCCCATCTGGCCGGCCGGCACGGCAGCGATGACGTCGCCGGCCGGCTTGTTTTGATAGCCCGCGCTGCGGCGCAGGTTGACCGGCCCGGCGTTGGCGTTGCGCACCGCCTCGCCCAGCGCGAACGCTCCGCTGCCGGCCGGCGCGGCCACGGAGGCGACCGCGGCCGGCGCACCTGCCGGCGGCGGGGTCCAGGAGGCCTCGTTGCCCAGCGCCGGCAGCCGGCCGCCAGACATGACCAGCGCCAGGCCCGCCAGGCAGGCGATGATCAGCAGAAAGAAAGTCATGGCCGCCCACAGCCCGCTGTGACCGGAGCTGCGCGGCGGCGTCGATGATGGATAGATGGTCATGCCCTGATTATAGCACGGCCAGCCCTGGAGGTGAAAGCAAACGCCATGATCATTGCAGTTCTATCGGACAGTCACGACAACATCTGGAACCTGGCCGACGCGCTGGAGCAGGTGCAGGCGGCCGGCGCGCAGGCGCTCATCTTCTGCGGCGACTTCTGCGCGCCCTTCACCCTGAGCCAGATCGGCCAGAGCTTTGCCGGGCAGGTGCATGCCGTGCTGGGCAACAACGACGGCGACCCGCGGCTGCTGCTGCTCAACGCCCAGGCTGCGGGCAATGTCACCCTGCACGGCCAGTATGCCGAGCTGCCGTTCGACGGCCGGCAGGTGGCGGTCAACCATTACCCGGAGATCGCCCGTCGCCTGGCCGAATCGGGCCAATTCGACCTGGTCTGCTATGGCCACAACCACCTGGCCGCGGTGGAGCAGGTGGGAAAGACGGTGCTGGCCAACCCCGGCGAGATCATGGGCCGTTTCGGCGCGCCCAGCTTTGGCCTCTACGACACGGCCAGCGGCCAGTTTGAGCTGCGGCCGGTACGGCACTGTTTGGTGAAACGTGAAACGTGATGCGTGATGTTTTCCTTTTTCTGGCTCCTGCCGTTTCCGTGAAAGTGACGAGACCGAAGCGGGTTTACCACGTGATCCGCTCCGGTCTCGATATCTGCCCCGCGTTAGCAGTTATTTTCACATTGGATCGACGATTTTTCGCGTAGTCAGAAAGACTATACCCTCACATCCCTCACCGTCCCTAAACGTAACTGCTCAGGCATGGCACTAGAAACCGGGTTTTTGTCTCACAGACCAAGGCATGGCGCCATGAAAGGCCGTTACGAAAACAAAAACCATGCCGCACGAGAAAAACCCGGTTTCTGAACGACGGGCTGAGCAGTTACCCCTAAACAAGCGAAGCGCTATGCGAATCGGAGGCGGCGGGCCGGATCAATCTGGGCGGCGAAGCAAAGCCGATGCACTGGCGATGACCAGCAGCACAAAGCCCAACGGCATCTGCCACAGGCCGCGGCCGGGGGGCAGCGGCCGCGCGTAGATGGCGTCCAGCGCAGGGGCCAGAGAGGCGAAGGCGACGATGGGGGGAATGGTGGCCAGCAGCGCCAGGGCCGCGACCAGCGCGGCCGTCGCCCAGGCCGGCAGGCGGCGCAGCAGGGGCCAGGAAAGCAGCGCCAGCGCCAGGCAGGCGGCCATGGCCGCGGTTTGCTTGACGAACTCCGGTGTGCGCAGCAAGGGCGGGGTCCAGGCCGGGGGCAGCATGGCCAGCGCGGCCGGAACAGCCAGCAGATTCAGCGCCCAGCGCGCCCAGCCTGGCAGCCGCAGCTCCCGGCGATGCGCCAACAGGCTCAGGCTCAGGCTCAGGGCGACCAGCGGCAGATAGAACACCTCGCGCGTCACCGGGATCTGCCCGCTGCGCACCTCAGCGATGAACTTGACATATTCCGCTAAATCGAGGCCTAACACCCGCAGCCCGGCCGGGCCGGCGGGGACCCAAGGCCCCCAGAAGCCCGCGGCGATCAGCAGCCAGCCCAGCAGGATCGACAGGGTGGCCACCTGGGGCGTGCGCAGCCAGCGCGGCCAGCTATGCGCCATGATCGGCCTGCTGATAGGTTTGCCAGAGGGCAGCGGCGGCCGCGTCCCAGGTGAAGCGCGCGGCCTGGGCCAGCCCGGCGGCGCGCAGGCGGGCCCGCAGCGCGCTTTCCCCGATCAGCCGGCCCATGGCCGCGGCCAGCGCCTGGATGTCGTCGCAGTTCACCAGCAGCGCAGCGTCCCCTGCGGCCTCGGGCAGCGACGAGTTGTCGGCGCAGACCACCGGCGTGCCGCAGGCCATGGCCTCGATCACCGGAATGCCGAAGCCCTCGTAGCGCGCGGGGAAGGCGAACAGGTCGGCCGCGGCATAGAGCGCGGGCAGGTCCGCGTCCGCCACGAAACCGGTGAAGCAGATATCGTGGGCCAGGGGGCTGGCCTGCGCGGCCTGGAAGATCTCCTCCACCATCCATCCCTTGCCCCCCGCGATGACCAGGCGATGGGGCAGGCGGCTGGTCTGGCGCAGAAGGGTCCAGGCCTGGATCAGCGCCGGCCAGTTTTTGCGCGGCTCCAGGGTGCCCACGCCCAGGATGAAGGGCTGATCGCCCAGTCCATAGCGGGCGCGCACCTGGTGCAGCGTCGCGGGGTCATGCTGCGGCTGGAAGCGGGCCTCCACGCCGGGATAGACCACCGTGACCCGCGCCGGCGCAACCCCCAACAGGTCGATCAGATCGCGGCGGGTGCTCTGGCTGTCGGCCAGGATGTGGTCAGCGCGGGCCACGGAGCGGGGCACGACGCGGCTCAGGTAGGCGCGCAGGCCGGCGTCCGCGCACTCCGGCGTGGTGATGAAGCTCAGATCGTGTACGGTCAGCAGGCCGCGCGCCTGGCGCAGGGGAGGCAACACGAAGTCGGAGGCGTGATACAGGTCCGCGCCGCCGCTCAGCAGCTCCACCGGCAGGGGGATGCCCAGGCGGTGCCAGCCCACGGTGAGCCAGCGGTTGGAGAGCGGCACGGTGCGCACGGCCAGGCCCGGCGGCGCCGTCACCGGCCGGCCGGCCGGCGCGCCGAAGACCAGCAGGGTGACATCATGGCCGGCGGTCAGCGGCGCCAGCGCGCCGACCAGGCCGCGCGTGTGGCGGCCGATCCCTGCGCCCTGATGAACGGCTGGCGTGTAGTCGATGACGATGCGCACGATATGACCGGAGCTACTGGATGCCGCGGTAGGTCCAGATGCGGTTGGCGCCGTAGTTCCAGAAGAGCACCACGCCGATGGCGATGACCTTGGCCGCCAGGTAGGCGGGCGGATCCACCAGCGCCTTGCTGAACAGAGGGTGCAGCCCCAGCACGATCAGCTCGTTCAGCCCCAGGCCGATCAGGTTGATGAAGGCAAACTGGCCCAGTTGGGTGGCCAATGGCCGCTCGCGGCTCTCGGGAAAGGTCCACAGCCGGTTCCAGGTGAAGTTGCTGATGACCGCGACGGTGAAGCCCAGCCCGACGGCCAGCGCCAGGGGGAAGCCCAGCACCTCACGACAGAAGGTCAGGACAGCCAGATCGACCAACATGCCGATGGCGCCGACGATGGCGAACTTCAGGAAGCGGGTGAGCTCCCTGGGGTGGATCCCGGTGACCGACGAGGCCCGGTTGATGATGCGATGGCGAGATGACAACAGCACCTCACTGGGGATTGATTGGGTCATAGGTGATGTTTGACTCAGGCGGATGCTTTGTCCGTCCTTGCGACGGCTTCACAGGGCAGAAGGTTGTCAGCAGCCCCAGCAGCAGGGCCAGGGTCAGATAGATGTGCTGTACCCACAGGTTGTCGAAGAAATTGTGTACGCTGGCCGCGGCCAGCCCGCCCAACACGCCCGCGCCCACGGCGGCCGCCAGACGGTCACGCTGGACGGCGCAGCGCAATGCCTGCCAGAGCGCGGCCAGCCAAAGCCAGCCGTAGGCCAGCAGGCCCAGCAGGCCGGCCTCGGCCGCAAAGTTCAGGTAGACGTTGTGGGCGTGGCCCAGCGCCTCGTACCAGCGCGGCAGGTTGTACTGCCCATAGACCACGGCATAGTTGCCCGCGCCGACGCCCAGCCACAGGTGGTCGCGCCACATGGCCAGCGCCGCCTGCCAGTGGGCGATCCGTTCGACCACCGCGAAGTTGGCGTCGGTGACCTCGGTGCGGGCCACGTCGATCAGCCCGACGTACTCTTGCAGCGCGCCCAGCCGGCCGGCGACGGCCGCGGGCAGCAGCTCGGCCGCGCCCATCAGGCCCAGCGCCAGCGCGGCCACCAGGGCCCCGGCCAGCACAGCCGGCGCGGCGCGGCGGGCATGGGCCAGCAGCACCACGGCCAGGGCAACGCCGAAGGCCAGCCACGCGCCGCGGCTCCAACTGACCAGCAGGCCCATGCTGATCAACCCGGCCGCCGCCGTCAGCGCCAGCCGCAGCGCCGCCGGTCTCCTGACCGTGTGCAGGCCCTCTCGCCAGGCCCACAGCGCCAGGCTGACCGCCAGCGGCGCGACCAGGCCCAGGTAGCCCCCATAGGGATTGGGCTGGCGAAAGGCGCCGTAGGCGCGCATGAAGCCGCCTGGTAGCAGGAAAGCCTCGGGCCCGGTCTGCGTCAGAAACTGGTGAAGGCCCAGCAGCGCCTGCGCGGCGCCGGCCGCCAGCAGGGCGGCGATCAGCCAGCGGGCGCGGCGGCGGGTGAGCAGGGCCGCCGTGGCCAGGTAGAGCGCCAACACTTGCAGCCATTTGAGCAGCTCAGGCAGCCCCTCTCGGTAGGAGGGCGCGGCCAGCAGCGAGAGACCCAGACTCGCCAGCAGCGCCAGCAGAGGCCAGACCAGGGGCGCGCGCGGCAGGACGATGCGCCGCTGCGCCACCCCCTGCGCCAGCCAGGCCGCCAGCGTCAGCGCCAGCGCCAGGTCGGCGCCATCCACCGGCAGACCGCCCAGGGGCAGTGGCTGCAGCGCGGCAAAGGGCGCCAGCAAGGCCACCAGCGGCAGCCCCAGCCAGGGGCGGATCAACACCGCCAGCGCGAGGCCGGCGGCGACCAGCAGCAGGCCGCTGGCCATGGGCGGCAGCAGGACAACCAGAAGAACAACCCCCAACAGCGCGGCCAGGATCAGGGGCGCAACTGGCGGCAGCAGCTTGGCGCGGGGGGCAGGAAGCAAGCGCTGGCTGGTCATAGGCATATCGGTGTCACCCTGTCACCCTGAGGTCTGGCGAAGGGTCGCGGCATCTCACGCACGGGGGACAGGCCGTTGGGTATCTTACCCCAAAGCAACGCTTTGTCAAAGATGGGAGATGGCTTACTTTTCGTGATTTTTGCCTGGCTGGCCTTCATGGTATAATCCCCCCCTGCCAAAAGGCGCTATCAATCTTATTCAAATCGTGTAACTGTTCAGGCGCCGGGCACTTGCGCTTGACAGCGTAGATGCTACGCGAAGTGCCCGGCACCTTTAGCTGAATAGTTACCAAATCGAGGAGTGTATGGCTACAAAGAAGAAGGCGAAATCCCCGAATATCCCAGCGTCGACGCCCCAGACCAGTCAGGTGACGGCGTCTCAGGCCAAGCAGCGCAAGTCGGTCAAGCAGCGCAAGCAGCAGCGCAGCCAGATGTATCTGATCCTGGCCGCGGTGGTCGTCGTGATCGTCGTCGGCGCCTTGATTCTGATCAACAATCGCACGCAGGCGCAGGTGGCAGCGCCGCCCGTGTTGGCCAGTGGCTTGCCGGCGGAGATGATCAACCGCAACGTGAAGGGCTCGCCCGACGCCAAGGTGGTGGTCACCGAGTTCGCCGACTTCGAGTGCCCGGCCTGCCAGACTTATTCGCAGGGCACCGGCAAGATGCTTGAAGAGGAATACGTCAAGACCGGCCTGGTTCGCTTCGAGTACAAGCACATGCCGCTGCCGCAGCATGAGCCCAGCGCCACCAACGCGGCCTGGGCGTCTGAATGCGCGGCCGACCAGGGCAAGTTCTGGGAGATGCACGACTATCTCTTCCAGGAGCAGGGCAAGCAGGGCCAGGGCTCGACCTTCACCCAGATCCGGCTGAAGGCGATGGCCCAGGAGCTGGGGCTGGATGTCAATCAGTTTGACAAATGCCTCAGCACCCAGCAGCATGCCCAGACCGTGCAGGACGACGTGGCTGAGGCCCGCCAACTGCGCGTCAACTCAACGCCCACCCTCTACGTCAACGGCCAGCGTGTGGCCAACCCGTCGGTGACTGACATGCGTGCGGCCATCGACGCAGCGTTGGCGGCGCAAGGGGTGCAAAAGCCATGAGCGGCCGTCGCGTCTGGCTGGATCGCCTGATGCTGATCCTGATCGCAGCCGGCATTGTCATCGCCTCCTATCTGACCTACGTCAAGCTGTTTGACATCAAGCCCTACTGCGCGGGCGTGGGCAACTGCGAGGCGGTGCAGACCAGTCCCTACGCTGAATTGCTGGGGGTGCCGGTCTCCATCTGGGGCCTGCTGGGCTATCTGGCCCTGCTGGCGCTCTACCTGGTCAAGCGCAACAACTGGGCCAACCTGGGCTGGGTCGCGCGCCAGTTCTTCTTCCTGACCACCCTGATAGGCGTGCTCTACTCCGCCTATCTGACCTACCTGGAGCTGTTCGTGATCCACGCGATCTGCCCCTGGTGTGTGGCCTCGGCCGTGGTGATGACCGCGCTGTTCGTGCTGGCCATCGTCGACGCCTTTGGCAGCCATGACGAGGAAGAGGAAGACGAGGAAGCGTCGGCGGCCACGCCGTAGGCGATGTCGAAATCACGTGTTCGCACCCGCCGGCGGGCCAAACGTTGGTTTCGACACTTGCACCTGCGCTGCGCT
>JACSRL010000164.1 GCA_014879765.1 Anaerolinea sp.
CACCCACGCTCTCCACGCTCTGGCCGGTCTCCTCCACGCTCTGGCCGGTCTCCGACCGAGCCAGCCCGCGACCAGATTCTAACGCGGTCCCGGCCACGAACAACACCGCTGCTACCGGCCACAGCAGCAGCCCGGCCAGGCTGCCCAGATCGCGCCACAGCAGCGCCAGGGAGACCAGCCCCACGGCCAGCCCGGCCAGGCTGAGCAACCAACCGCGGCGTGGCCAGGGCCTGGCCCGCCACTGCGCCAGTTGGCGCAGCGGCCGCGGCGGCCGCGCGTTCCAGATGAAGATCACGCCGGCCAGGATGAAGAGCAGCAGCGCGTCGCGCGCGATCCCCGGCCGCGGGCCGGTCAGCATGCGCTGCGCCCAGAAGGCGATGGCGAGGGAGAGGAAGAGACCCAGGAGGCGGTTCATACGTCAGGTGTGGCGGCGGGCACGGTCGGAGACCGGCCCGAGTAATGTGGTAAAGTCAGGTGTGGCGACGGGCACGGTCGGAGACCGGCCTGAGCGAAGTGGGTGCGCTCACTCGAATTCGCTGCGCAGGATGGCCATCAGGTGCTCGTCGTGGTAAGCGCCATTCTGGAAGAGCGCCTGGCGGCGGGTACCCTCCAGCCGAAAACCCACCTTCTCATAGACGTGCCGGGCGCGTGGGTTGAAATCGAACACCTCCAGCTCGACCCGGTGCAGGTTCAGCGTGTGGAAGGCAAAGCGCAGCGCGGCCCGCGTCGCCTTGCTGCCATAGCCGCGCTCCCAGAAATCACGCTCGCCGATGACGATGCCGAAGACGCAGTGGCGGTTGACCCAATCGACCCGGTGCAGTCCCACATTGCCGATCAACTGCCAGCCGTCGCCCAGCGGGACCTCGATGCCGAACAGGTAGTCGTTTTCACTGGCCAGCCGGCCCTCGAACCAGCGTTCTTCCTTGGCCTTGGACATGGGCTCGAACATCAACAGATTGCGCCGCACCTCCGGATCGTTGAACCAACGCACAAAGGTCGGGATATCCTCGCGTTCCACCGCCCGCAGGCGGATGCCATCTTCATAGATCATCGCTCGCGCCTCCTCCGGCGCGCATCATCAGCCATCATTCCCAGCCCACCCCCACTGCGCGGCGAAGCGCTGGATGTCCAGCACATTCACCGCGCCGCTGCTATCCACGTCCAGCACCGGGCTGTAGTTCCACTGGCCATTCTGCGCCAGCCAGGCCGCGGCCGGCTGTGTGATGTCCAGCAAATCGACCACGCCGTTGCAGTCCAGGTCCGCCCAGTAGCAGGTGGTGCGCAGGCCGGCCAGATGGACCAAAGTCGCCAGCGAGGCCTGCGCCATGGCCCGGTAATAGCCGTTGTTGTAGTGTTGGACACGGTCGTTGATGGTGTGGTAGTAGGCGTGGAAGTCGGCCGGTATGCCAGGGTCAGAGTAATAGTTCTCGATGACCAGGATGGCTGGGATAGTCTTGCCCCAGAAGGAGGCGTGATCGCTGGCCCCGCTGCCGTTGTCGTAACGCACCGGCGTCAGCGGAAGCTGATAGGCGCCGACCACGTCGATGAACAGGTTGGCCAACGCGGTGTTGCCCGGTATGCTGGCCCGGGAATGAATGTCCATGTCCGGCCCGCCCTGGCTGTCCCAGGCGATCATGTCCATGTTCACCACGCCGCGGATGTCCTCGTTCTGCACCATGGTCGCGTAGGCCGCGCTGCCGTGCAGCCCCTGCTCCTCGCCGGTGAAAAGAATGAAGCGCACGGTGGCGTCAAAGTTGTAGTGCGACAAAATCTCGGCCGCCAGCAGCAGCGCCACCGAGCCGCTGCCGTTGTCATCCGCGCCCGGCGCCAGCGTCATGTAACTGCCAGAGGTGTTGTCCAGGTGTGCGCTGAGGATGACGATGCCGGCGTTGGGATCGAGCCCCGGCTTCTCGGCGATGACGTTGGGCGGATAGGAGGGATTCCAGGTGTGGGTGGTGACGCTCAAACCCAACCGCTGCAAACGCTCCACCATGTAGTTCACCGCCTGCTGCAAGGGTGTGCCGCTGTAGGTGTTGCGCGTGGCGATGGTGTAGGGCTGCCCCATGATGGTGGCCGGCGTCTCGCCGCTCAGCTCGTTGGCATAGGCCAGCAGACGAGGCGTCGTCACCTGGTTGATGATCTGCTGCACCTGCGGCAGGGGGGTGACGCTTTCCGGCAGACGCAGCGGCTGGCGATCGGCCCAGCGCAGCGGCTGGTTCAGCAGCCAGACGCCCTTGTCCAGCGTCACCGGCTGGCCCACGGCCAGCCGGCGCACGGCGCGCAGGCCGTCGTTGTACAGTTCCACGCCCGGCCGTTCCCGCTCTGCCAGCGCGCCGGCCAGGTCCACCATCAGATAGTCGGCGCCGGCCGCGTCGTCCAGCACTGCCAGCGCGTAGCCGTTGGCCTTGAGCCAGTCCAGCCCCAAAGGGTCAGCCCGCACGATGGCATAGGCCTCGGGCAGCGTCTCCACCGCCAGCACCTCCAGCGGCGCCTGGGCCAGGGTGCGCACCGCGTCCGAACCGGAGGGCAGCGCCACGCGCGCCAATGCCTGGGGCGCGGCAGGTTGAGTGAGGCCGGCCGCGCTGGCCGGCGCGGCCATCAGCAGCGACACGAGGAGCAGGTTGACGATAATCAGCAGCAAGCGTGGCATGGGAGCTCTCCTGAACGAGGGTATCAAGCAACAGTGGGGCTATTCTACTCCCAAACGACCGAACGTGCTAAAATGTCCCGGCCATGAACGATTACCCGCGCGCCGTGCTGCATCTGGACCTGGACGCCTTCTTCGCCGCGGTCGAGATCCTGGAAAATCCCGCGCTGGCTGGCCGGCCGGTGCTGGTCGGTGGCCGGCCGCAGCAGCGCGGGGTGGTGGCCGCGGCCTCCTACCCGGCGCGCGCCTATGGCTGCCGCTCGGCCATGCCCATGGCCCAGGCGCTCAAGCTCTGTCCCGAGGCCATCGTGCTGCCGGTGCGCCACAGCCTCTACCGCCAGTACTCGCGCCGCGTCATGGCGCTGCTGCGCGCCCTGACCCACCTGGTGGAACAGGTGAGCATCGACGAGGCCTTTCTGGAGCTGACGGAGCAGATCGCCGCCTGGGAGGAGGCAGTGGAGATCGCGCGCCGGCTGCAAAGCCGGGTGCGGGCGGAGATCGGCCTGTCGGCCTCGCTGGGGGTGGCCAGCAACAAACAGGTGGCCAAGGTGGCGTCAGATTTCGACAAGCCGGGCGGACTGACTGTGGTACGGCCAGGCCAGGAGGCCGCGTTCCTGGCCCCGCTGCCCGCGCGGGCGCTGTGGGGGGTCGGGCCGGTGACCGCCCAGCGGCTGGCCGGCATGGGGGTACACACTGTGGGCGAGCTGGCCAGCCTGGCCGACGAAACGCTGCGCGCCGCCTTTGGCCGGCACGGCCCGGAGCTGGGCCGCCGGGCGCGCGGCCTGGACGACAGCCCCATCGTCGTCGAACACCAGCGCAAGTCCATCAGCCAGGAGCGCACCTTCGACCGGGACATCGCCGAGCTGCGGCCGTTGAAGCAGCAGCTTTGGCGCATGAGCCAGGGCGTGGCCGGCGACCTGCAGCGTCGCCAGGTGGCCGGGGGCGTGGTGGCCATCAAGCTGCGCTACAGCGACTTCACCACCCTGACGCGGCAGATGACCCTGCCCGTGCCCAGCGATGACGCCATCGAGCTCTACCGCGCCGCGCTGACCCTGCTGGAGCGCGCCTGGGAGCCCGGTCGCTCCGTGCGCCTGCTGGGCGTCGGCGCGCATCAGTTGATGGAGCCCACGGGGCAGTTGTCGTTGTTCGATCACGTGACCGAGGCCGTATCTGGCTAACGCTTTGACGTCAGTTGATTGTAATGGTAGAATCACAGACGACTTGGATGGTTGTTCGACGTTCTCGTTCTTATCACAGGTGCTGACATGTCCTCATCCACCATCACCATACCCAACATCAAGGTGCAACTTACGGTCGATCAGCTTCTGGCGGCTGTACGACAGCTAGAGCCGCTCGACAGGGCAAGAGTCGCCAGGGCGATCACTGACAGTGAACTGGATACTGAACTGGCGCAATTGATCGCTGAGCTTTACAGCCAGCCACCCGTAACAGAGATCTCCGACGGCGACATTCTGGCTGAGATTAGCACTGTCGTTGCTAGATGGCCTGGAAGCAAACTGAGCTTAGCGTGAAGACCTGAATTTGCTCATGTCCCTCCAATCTGCGTTCTCCCAAATCAAAGAATCTATTTGCCGAAGGCAAAGGGGTGAGCAACCGTGTTAGAGTATCCTCCTGCGACCACCGTTTACTCAACACCCGCACAGCCTAAACTATCTGCCCATGCAGATCGGCGAAGGCTGCAGACTTCGCCGGCATTGCCGTTGGCGCAAAAGGCTCAACTGGGACAGTTTATGACCGCTGCACCCATCGCGGAGTTCATGGCGTCCCTGTTCTCTCCGTTCAGACAGCAAGAGATTCGCTTGCTCGATCCAGGCGCCGGTGTGGGATCGTTGACCGCGGCTTTCGTGCAACGAGCGTGCCGCGAGTTTGTTCGGCTATGACGATTGGCTGTCATAGATTTCGAAATCGATCCGCTGCTATAGATGCCTCTGCACATGGCCTTTTTTCACAGCTTCTTTTCATCCACGACAAATTCGATGTTGAACTCTCGGGAAACCTGGGTATAATCCAGGTGACATACTGCTACGAAGGCGCTCGCGCTCAGAACCTCAGGAGAGCATGTTGTGATCGCAGAACAGACGTTGACCGTTCGTTTGCCCGCCTCAGTGATGGCTAAGCTACGGCATGCAGCAGCACTGACCTATCGCTCCGTCGACGACATCGTCGCGACCACCGTCGATGCAGCCTTGGTCGAGCCGCCCGATGCGCCCGCCGATGTGGCTGCTGAACTCGCAGTGATGCACCTGTTTTCGGACCAGGCATTGTTTGCCGCGGCCCAACCGTCCCTCTCACCAACTAAGCTGTCTCGTCTCAGACAGCTTAACCACACAGCCGGGGAGCGCGCCTTGACCGGGGCAGAGGCAGCCGAGCAGGAAGCTTTGCTGGAGGATTACCACTTCTCGGTGCTCCGACGCGCTCAATCGCTGGCGATTTTGACGCAACGAGGCCATAGGATACCCCATCGAACCTCGCTCGAGGCCAGCGCTGATGACCAGCTCCACGATATCTAAGGCTTTGCGGGAGCAAGTCAAGCGACGAGCAGGATTCCGTTGCGAATATTGCCAGACCTCCGAATGGCTCAACGGGATCGAGGGCGAGATCGACCATATTATTCCACGCGTAGAGGGTGGAACAAATCGATCCGACAATCTATGTCTGGCCTGTACGGCGTGCAATGGCTATAAGCAAGCCAAAACAGCAGGGAACGATCCCGTGACAGGGCAAACAGTAGCATTATTTCACCCACGGCAACAACGATGGGGCGAGCATTTCGCGTGGAGCGACGACGGAACTCAGATTGTCGGCTTAAGTTTATGTGGTCGCGCAACGGTCGAAGTGTTGCGATTGAATCATCCACTAAGAGTCTCGGCACGCGCCGTGTGGGTTCACGCTGGGTACCATCCTCCAGTTTAGGATAGCGACATGACCAACTCACCCCGCCTTCTCTTCATCCACGGCAAGGACGGCAGCAGCCAGGGTTTCAAGGTGCAGTTTTTGCGCCGGCTTTACCCGGAGCTGCTGGCGCCTGATTTTCCTGGCGATTTCTGGCAGCGCATGGCGCGGCTGGAGCAGGTCAGCGGCGACTCGACCGGCTGGACCATGATCGGCTCCAGCATGGGCGGGCTGATGGCCGCGGTCTTTGCCTGTCAACATCCCGGCCAGGTGGACAGGCTGGTGTTGCTGGCGCCGGCGCTGGCATTTCTCGACCTGACGCAGACGCCGCTGCCCCCCAGCGGCGCGCCGACGGTGATCTACCACGGCCGGCAGGATGACGTGGTGCCGCTGGCGAAGACCCACCAGGTGGCGGATCAGCTTTTCCCCAATCTCCAGTTCCATGTGGTGGACGCCACCCATGATCTCAACCCGCTGATGCCATCCATCGACTGGCCGGCGCTGCTGGGGGCGGCCCCCGGCGGGCGGACGGAGCAACCATCGTGATCGCCTACCCGCGCGCGCTGCTCCGTTTCCTCTATGGCGTCCCCACCCTGATCCTGGTCACCGTGGGCGTCGTGCTCTTCTCCTGGATGCCGATCCGCTGGCGCGGCGTGCGTCTGGCCTCCTGGCTTTTCGCCTGGGGGGTGCGCATCGTCATGCCCGCGCTGGGGCTGCGCTTCATCTGCGACGACCGCCAGGCTGTCATCCGGCACCGCGGCCTGATCCTCTCCAACCACGTCTCCTTTTTCGACACGCTGGTGATGAGCCATATCCTGCCCATGCGCTACGTCTCCAAGGCCGAGGTCAGGAAATGGCCCTTCATCGGCCCCATCGCGGCGGCCACCGGGACCATGTTCGTGAACCGCAGCGACAAGAGCCAGCGCGCCGACGTGCGCCAGCAGGTGGTCGACAGCCTGCATCAGAGCCTGTATCCCCCCATCGTCATCTTTCCTGAGGGCAAGCGCAACCCGGAAGACACGCTGCTCCCCTTCCGCTACGGCGTTTTCGAGATCGCGGTGGAGACCGGCGTGCCCTACCTGCTCTGCGCCATCCACTACGAGGACACCGCGTCCATGACCTGGCAGAGCCACAAGGAAAGCGTCATCACCTCCATCAAGCGTGTGGCGCTGCGCGATCCCAGCCGGGTGTGGCTGACGCCGCTCAAGGTCGTGCAGCCGCAGCCGGGCGACGATCCGCACCAACTGGCCGCCGAGGCGAGGGAGATCGTCGGCGACGCCCTGCGACAGATGCGCAGCGCCAGCCAATAGCCCTCCAATAAGTGATCGATTGTAACTGCTCAGGCTCGGCATTAGAAACCGGGTTTTTGTCTTGCAGACCAAGGTCATGGCGCC
>JACSRL010000368.1 GCA_014879765.1 Anaerolinea sp.
CCACTCCCCCCTTCCGCCCCTCCGTCCTGGTTCAACAAGCCTTCAGCCTGCTCAAGCAAAGCCCCAGCGGCGGCCTGCGGCTGGCCGATCTGCGCCGGGTCGCGCCGGCCGAGGTGGAGAATGCTGCGCTGCGCCAGATCCTGGAGCACCTGGTGACGCTGGACTTCCTGCGCCGCGGCGGGCTGGGCGAGTGGCGGCCGGCGCAGCGGCTGCACGAGCTGGCCGACCGGCACGAGATCTACAGCAACATCGGCGCCGACCCGCTGGCCGCGCTGGTGGTGGATGCCTTCAGCGGCCGCGTGATTGCCCAAACCGAGCGGCTGCGCGACAAGGGGGAGACCTTTTTGATGGGGGGCAAGGTGCTGGAGGTGGTGTGGCGCGACCGCTATCGGCTGGGGGTGGCCGAGGCGCCGGGCAGGCTGGCCGAGGAGACGCTGCGCTTCGTGGTGTCCCCCTTCGCCGTGCCGCTGGAGATCAGCCAGGCGGTGGCCGCGCACCTGGGCTGCCCGCCCGGCCAACTGCCGCTGGTACACGACGAGCAGGGCGCGCTGCTCTTCCACTTCTGGGGCGACCTCTACGGCGCGCTGCTGGCGGCGCTTTTGCAGGCTGATCTGGACGAAGACGGCCCCGTGATCGGCCGGCCCAACGAGCATTGCCTGCGCCTGCCGGCCGGGCTGCCTGGCCTGCCGCCGTGGAACGAGGCGCTGCTGCGCCAGGAGGCGCGGCGGCTGATGCCGCAGCTCCAGCCCTCCCTGGAGTTGGGACGTTTCCATTCGCTGCTGCCCCCCGACCTGGCCTACCAGGCCAGCCTGGCCCAGCTCGACCTGGCGCGCTTCCAGCAGCTTTACCGCGCGGCGACGGTGTTCAGCCCGCCGGCCAGGCTGCGGCTGCGCCTGCTATCCCTGCTGAGCTAACGCCTCGGCCTGGCAGTGGGCGCAGCCCAGCGCCTCGGCGGCCACAATGGCCTGGTCGGCGCTCCAGAAGATGTGGTTCTCGCCGATCAGCTCGGTCAGGCCGGCGCGCTCCAGATAGGCGCGCACCTTGTCGTTGACCGCGGCCAGCATCAACACCCCGCCGGCCGCGCGCAGCCGCTGATGCAGCGCGCTGACCGCCTCCAGCCCAGAGGTGTCGATCAAGGGCACGGCGCGCATGGAGAGGATCAGCGCGTGGGTGTTGTCGACGCGGGCGAAGGCCTCGTTGAAGTTGCCGGTGGCGGCGAAGAAGAGAGGCCCGGTCAGGTAGGCAACCCGCACGTGGCGGCAGCGGCCGGCGTTCTCGATGCCGCGCTGGCGCAGCTTCTCCGGGTCCACATCCTGCACGTCGATGTCGATGCTGGCGCTCTGGCTCAGGTAGACCAGCCCCGACAGGAAGATGCCGATCAGGATCGCCTGGGTCAGGTCGAAGGCGACGGTGGCCAGCAGCGTCACGGTGAAGGTGACCATGGCCGTCTTGAAGCGGCGGCTGAAGATGGTGTGGATGGCGTGCCACTCGTTCATGCGCCAGGCGGTGACCATCAGCACCCCGGCCAGCGCGCTGAGGGGGATCTGCGACATGATGGGGGCCAGGATGAACATGGAGGCCAGCAGGGCCAGCGCGTGGATGATGCTGACCAGCCGCGTCTGCCCGCCGGCCTTGATGCCGACGCTGGTGCGGGCGATGGCGGCCGTGGCCGGCACGCCGCCGAAGAAGGGGATGACGATGTTGCCCACCCCCTGCGCGATCAGCTCCTGGTTGGCCTGCAGACGGACGCCGGTCATGTTGCTGGCCACCGCGCCGCAGAGCAGGCTCTCGATCGCGCCCAGCGCGGTAATGGAGAGAATCGGCGCGATCAGGCCGCCCAGATCATTCCACGGGATCGCGCCGAGCTGCAGGCGGTCGGCCAGCAGCAGCGTCTGCGGGATCGCGCCGATGACCGGCGTCGTCCAGTTCAACACGCTATTGAGCGCCGTGGCCAGGATGATGCCCAGCAGCGAGGCGGGGAAGCGCAGCGCCCACTTCTTCGGCCAGAGCGTCATGGTCAGAACCACCAGCACGCCCAGCGCGACCGCGCGCCAGTCGATGCTGAAGCTGTGCCGGGTATAGCCCAGCAGCTTGAGCGTGGCCGAATGCGCGCCGGGGGTCTGGATGCCGAGGAAATTGTCGATCTGGCCGATGAAGATGATCAGGGCGATGCCGGAGGTGAAGCCGGTGATCACCGGCGCGGGCACGAAGGCGATGAAGCGGCCCATGCGCAGCAGACCGATGATCAGCAGAAGAACGCCGGCCACCGCGCCGGCCAGCCAGACGCCGGTCAGGCCATATTGCTGCGCCAGCACGATCAGCACCGCGCTCATCGCGCCGGTGGGGCCGGAGATCTGGTAGGGCGCGCCCGAAAGCGCGCCGATGAGAAAGCCCGACAGAATGGCGGTCACCAGGCCGGCGGCCGCGCTGGCGCCGGAAGCGACGCCGAAGGCCAGCGCCAGCGGCAGCGCCACCGCGGCCACCGTCAGCCCGGCAAACAGGTCTTGACGGAACTTGCCGGCAGTGTAGCCAGTGAACTCATCGCGATAAAGCTGAGCAAGGTTGCGGCGGGACATGGACTCCTCGACAGAGATAATCGACGGACCTTCGGGGCCGGCATGGTGTCGCCGGTCGGCATGAAGATAGCATTCTAGCACACGTTCCCGTCCGCATAAAATCGAATGGGTGTGTTTGACTCTGGTTGAACGAATAGGTGGCCAGCGTAGGTCGAGTAGGGCCAGGCGGCGTCTGTCTTGCAAGGTACTTTAACGTGACCACCTCCTGGGCGCCGAAAGCCGCCGCCTGGCCCGTATCGAGACCGAAGCGGGTCACGCGGTAGATCCGCTTCGGTCTCGACACTTGCGCCGCACGCACGTGCAGGTGGGTCGTTTAGAAACCGGGTTTTTCGTGTGCGGGCATGGCTTTCGTCTGCGCAACGGCCTTTCATGGCGTCATGACCTTGGTCTGTACGACAAAAACCCGGTTTCTCACGCCATGCCTGAGCAGTGACGTTAGCCCGCAGTAATCGCGAGCGTGTATCGACTGAAACGGATCGACAACGGATCAATTTGAGTCGTTCAGACGTTTAACTCAATGCACTGTGTACTGCACACGGCGGCGAAGGCCGTCGATGCAGCGCCGTGCGGCGATCGACCGACGATTGGATGCGTTGAATTCCAGGAGAATGTTCCATGAAACGCAAAGCGGTATTGATTCTTGTGTTGGTTCTGGCCATGGCCGCGCTGGCTGCGTGTGGCGGCGGCGGCAAAAGCAGCAAATCGATCTGGCCTGACGTGCCGATTCCCCCCGATGCCAAAGGCTCCGATGTGCGCCTGCCCCTGCCGCTGCGGCTTCTGATCCAGACAGCCATGCGCGCCTCAGCCAGCAGCAACGACGTCGACGTGGACAAGTTCGACTTTGTCGGCTACACCACCACGCAGACGCCGCAGCAGGTGGCCGACTTCTATTCGACCGAACGCATGGGCGCGGCCGGCTGGCAGACCGCCGAGGGCCTGGGCTGCACCACCGGCATGGATGAGCAGAGCAGCGTCGGCGGCGGGTTCTGCATGTTCACCAAGGACGATGGCGGCCAGCAGAGCGTGCTGTTCATTGCCCTGGCCAACGAGGACAACGCCAAAGAGACCAACATCTTCTTCGTGCGCTTCGACGGCCAGCTTTCAGGCCAGTAGTCCACGAGAATCAGGTGCAAATCCAACGGGCCTCTGCCACAACACGTTGGCAGAGGCCCGTTTGCATTGCACGTCAGGCCGGCGTTTGGGTGATCGATCCTTGCCAGATACAATAGCAACCCTGAGCCATCCTCATCAAGAAAGCAATCCATCCCGTAACCCATTCTGCCATGACCAACCAAGCTATTGCGGCCGACCCACCCATCGCCGAGGCTGCGCCGGCCAACGCGGACTTTCAGACCGGCCAGGTGGCCACCATCGCCGCCGGCCACGTGGTGCAGGACTCCTATACCGCGTTCCTGGCGCCGCTGTTGCCGCTGCTCCAGACGCAACTGGGCGTCGGCTATGCCCTGGCCGGCAGCCTGGCCATTTTCACGCAGTTGCCCAGCGTGCTCAACCCCTTCATCGGCTATCTGGCCGACCGCATCAGCGTGCGCTATTTCGTCATCCTGGCGCCGGCCGTGACCGCCACGGTCTTCACCAGCCTGGGCCTGGCTTCCAGCTATGCGGCGCTGGCCATGCTGTTGCTGGTGGGCGGCATCGCCATCGCCGCCTTCCACGCGCCGGCCCCGGCCATGGTCGCCAGGGTCTCCGGCCAGCGGGTGGGCACGGGCATGAGCATCTTCATGGCCACCGGCGAGCTGGCCCGCACCATCGGCCCGCTGATGGCCGTCGCCGGCGTGACCTGGTTTGGCCTGGGGGGCCTCTGGCGCATGGCTGCCGTCGGCTGGCTGATGTCGCTGATTCTCTATCTGCGCCTGCGCCGCGTGCCGGCCAGCTCCCATGCGCCCGGCAGCCTGGCCATGGATGCCTTCTGGCGCCAGGCCTGGCGGGTCTTTCCCGCGCTGATCTGGCTGCTGGGCGGCCGTTCCCTGATGGTGGCTGCGCTGAGCACCTATCTGCCCATCTTCATGAGCAACGAGCGCCAGGCCAGCCTGTGGCTGGCCGCGGCTGCGTTGACCATCCTGCAAGGCGCGGGGGTGGCGGGCGCGCTGGCCGCCGGCACCCTCAGCGATCGCTGGGGCCGGCGGCGGGTGCTGTTGGTGGTCACAGTGGCCGCGCCCTTCCTGCTGCTGGCCTTCATCTACAGCCCGGCCTGGCTGGCTGTGCCGCTGCTGATCGCGCTGGGTCTGGCTTCGCTCTCCACGCAGCCGGTGGTGTTGGCGCTGGTGCAGGACCAGTTCCCCCACAACCGCGCCTTTGCCAACGGCGTCAACCTGGCCATCACCTTCCTGCTCCAGGCCGCGGCCATCTGGGCCGTCGGCGCGCTGGCCGACCGCTTCGGCCTGACCCTGGCCTACGCCGTCAGCGCGCTGCTGGCGCTGGTCAGCATCCCGGCCGTCTTTTTCCTGCCCACCAGACGGGTGTGAGTCGCGCCAGACCTGGCATAGCTTCAACCGGCCGGCTTTGCCGTCCGAAATCTGGATGCACCCAGTTGCGCTCAGCGCCCGCGGGCGGATCAGCGCGCCCCCAGCACGGGGATTCCCACCGCAGCGCTTTCCATCGTCCCCGGGTCGTCGGGGCTTATCGTCGTGGTCGCCGCGTCGATGGGTTCGATGAAGGTGGGGCGATGCCCGAAGCTCAGTCTGGCCGCGCCGGCCGGCGCGGCCCAGCGCACCGCGTTGGCGATCACCCGCTGCACGTTGGCGTCGTAGTAGGTGGGATAGGTCTCGTGGCCGGGGCGGAAGTAGAAGATGCGGCCCGCGCCGCGCGTGTAGCAGCAGCCGCTGCGGAAGACCTCGCCTCCCTGGAACCAGCTCACCAGAACCAACTCGTCGGGCGCGGGGATGTCGAAGTACTCGCCGTACATCTCCTCGCGCGGCAGCTCGAAGTACTCGCCCAGGCCGGCGGCGATGGGATGGCCGGGCGCGACCACCCAGAGGCGCTCGCGCTCGTCGGCCTCGCGCCACTTCAGGTCGCACGACGTGCCCATCAGCCGCTTGAAGATCTTCGCGAAGTGGCCGGAGTGCAGCACCACCAGCCCCATGCCGGCCAGCACCCGCTGCTGCACGCGGGCGACGATGGCGTCGTCCACCTCGTCGTGGGCCAGGTGTCCCCACCAGATCAGCACGTCGGTCTCGGCCAGCGCACCTTCGGTCAGGCCGTGCTCCGGTTGATCCAGGGTAGCCGTGCGCACGGGAAAGCCGGCCGCGGCCAGCGGCCTGGCCAGCGCGGCATGGATGCCATCAGGGTAGACGGCCGCCACCTCGGGGTGCTGAATTTCGTGGCGGTATTCGTTCCAAACTAAAACATGTGGGAGAGTTGTCATGGGATATCCTTTTACACCAGCGTTGTCGGCACGTTGAACGCGGCCACCACCTCTTGCAGCTCGGCGCGCGTCAGCCCTTCGGCCTTGTAGCCGTTGACCAGGTCCATGTATTCGTAGCGCGCGGCCGTCTCGGCGTATTCGATGCGATCGGCGGCCTTGGTCACCGATTGGTCGGAGCGGGCCATGACGCCATGCTTGCTCCACAGCACGACGCGATGGGCCCGCAGCCCGGCCAGGTTAGCCTCCATCAGCGCCGGCGAGCCGGGCAGCCGGTAGGGCAACACGCCGATCCCTTCCGGCAGGTTGACGATGGTCTCCGGCTCCCAACGCAGCAGTTGCTGGTTCAGGAAAGCCTCATCGCTGTAGGCTGGCAGGTGGCTGAGATAGGTCAGGTGTGGCGGCTGGGCGTGGATCAGGGCGTGGAAGTTGGTACCGGTGCGGGCCATCTGGTCGTTGTGTACCGCCAGGTGCGAGTTGAACTCGCTGGTGGGCTGGGCAAAGAGCCGGTGCGGCGCGGTGTAGAGGGTCGCGCTGCGCCCATCGGCGCCGATCACCACGGCCGCCAGGTTGGCCGCCGGGTCTTTGTGGATGTCGCGCAGCCGCCGGCCGGAGCCGGTGACCAGCACCAGCTTGCCGGCCAGGGCCGGAACCAGCTCCGGCAGCGCCAGCGGCTGGGCGTTGGGGAAGCGGCGCCGCACCTCCATGGGCCAGCCGATGCAGAGCGAGATGTTGCCGGCCGCGCCTTCGCTGGCCTCGATGCCGCTGACCCGCAGGCCAGCCTCGCCCATGGCGATCAGAAATTCTTCCAGGTCGGGGTAGGGTTGTTCCAGTGCCATGATGGTACTCCTGAAAAAGTGTGACAAGCTAATGCAACGGGTGACTGTATTGCCGGCAGGTACGAGCCGGTGGATTGAGTAGGCCGCTGACTTGAAAATAGCCGCTCGGGCCGGTCTCCGACCGAGCCCGCTGTTTTCATCAACGGTTGTG
>JACSRL010000334.1 GCA_014879765.1 Anaerolinea sp.
GGGTCGGCGTGGGGGGCGCCAGCGAGACGGCATAGGTAAAAACCAAGCGCGGCCGGATCGCGGGGTCCGCGTTCTCGCTGGAGGCGAAATCGTAGTTGACGCCGCCGCTGCCGCTGCCTCCCTTGATCGCCAGGCCGTGGTTGGCCTGGCTGCCGGCGTTCCACTCAGCCAGCGCCTGGGTCACGTCGAAACGCTCCCAGACCTTGACCTCGTCCAGCCGTTGTTGGGAGAGCAAGACGCCGCTGCGGTCCGACGGGATGCCGTTGGCGCCGGGCGTCGTCCACAGCACCGAGTTGGTCGCGCGGTTCCAGGTCGCCTGCTCCTCCCCCCAGTTGCGGCGCAGCGCATAGGCGCCGGCATCGAGCCAGTTGGTCTCGTTGGAGCGGGAGTTGACGTACAGCTCCAGATAGCCCGCGACGATGGTCGCCTGGCTGGGTATGACGCCGGTCAGATCGAACTTGAGCAGCGGCGCCCACTCGTCGTTGGGCCGCACCGAGACGCGCGTCAGCGTGCCATAGTTGGCATCGGCGCTCCAACTGCTGAGGTAGGTGTCGCTGAGGCCGTTGTAGCCATTGCTGCCCGGCTGCAAGACGACGCGCACCTGTTGGACGGTGTTGAGCCGCTTGAGGTTGACGAAGTGAAAGGTGTCGTCGCCGTCGCCGTTGTTGTAGATGCGGAAATCGCTGCCGCCTGCCTGGCGATTGCCGAAATAGGCGTTGTTCAGCACCTGCGTCACGGTGCGCCACTGGCCGCTGTTCTGCTTCTGCACCGTGAAGCCCAGCGCGTAGGGGTCGTTGAGCGCGTCATATTCCAGACGCCAGCTTCCCGTGCCCTGGTCCAGATAGGTCACAGTGAGGCTGATCGCGTTGCTGCCGCCCATCACGTAGCCATCGTCCACGTTGAAGTACATGTAGGGGTTGCTGGCGCCGTCGGTGCGCCGCGCGTAGCGCCCCCGCATGTCGCTGGTCACATTCCACAGCGGCACGGTCGCGCCGCCGGCAACGCTGTTGTTCTGGTAGAGCCAGAAGTTGAAGTTGCCCCGCTGTGGGTACCAGGTGGACACCGGCTCGCGCAGCACGGTCCAGACCGAGGGCGTGTCCTGCACTGTGCGGCCCAGGTAGAGGTTGGAGAAATTCCACAGGCTCTTCTCGAAGGGGGTCGCGCTGGTCAGCAGGTCCCACTTGGCCACAAAATAGGCCGGGTGTTTGTCCAGCGCGTTGAGAATCGCCCAGTAGACATTCGATTCAGTCTCCAGTCCATCGCGGTAGATCTCCCAGGCCAGCGGGCCGGCCGTGTTGGGGAAGGAGAGCATGGCGTCATACTGGCCGGCGCGATAGTCGGTGTGGTTGGGATTGTTGATCACCTGATCGTCGTGGTCCACCAGCAGGCGGTTGTGCTTGAAGCCAACCCCCTGGCTGCCGGCGTAGTCGGTGAACTCGCGGCGCTCCCAGCGTTGGGTGAAAAAGGGCGCGTGCTGCAACATCAGCGGCTTGTTCTGCCAGGCCGAGGTGTAGATGTCGGTGATGTCGTTGACCGTCTGCACCCAGCCGTTGGCCGTCAGCCCGTTGGCTGTCAGGCAGGCGTCCAGCTCGTTGTCCACGGGGATGGTCTCGCCGAACATGCCGGCGCTGATCTCCACAAAGGCGACGCGCGGATCATTGCCATAGCGCGCGGCCGCGGCGTGGATGAAGCTCGACCAGGCCTGCTTGTAGCTGATCGACCAGTATTTGGGCACGATGTGGCTTTGGCCGTTGATGGTGCAGGTGACGTAGCCGTTGGGGTGCTGCTGCATGTACCATTGCGGCAGCCAGGCGCCGCCGCAGCAGAGCCCATCGTAGCTGTTGAAGCGAATCCCCGTCGGCTTGCCCAGCGCCCCCTCAGCATCCAGCCAGGTATCGACCAGCGCCCAGTTGTAGACCCCCTGGCTGGTGGTCTCGATGCGGTTCCACTGGAAATTCATCTGGCCGCCCACCACGTAGGGGTATTGCGCCGGATCGGTGTGCCGCCAGTCCAGGAAGACGTACACCCCGGGGCGGGGCCAAGGGGGAGCGGCCTCGGGATCAGATTCCACCTGGGCTGGCGCGGCGGCCGCGTCGGCTGACACCGGTGTGGCGGCCGCGGGACCGGCTTCCGGCTGGGCCGGCGCGGCGGTCGCTTCAACTTGGAAAGGAGGAGCAGAGGAGGAGCGGGCCGAAGCCACGGTCCATCCGGTGAGGAGCAACAGGGGAATGGCCAGCGCCAGGCCGGCCAACGCCAGCGATCGTCGCCGTGAGTTCATTGTTCATTTACCTCGTTGTGGCCAGATGAACCGCGCTCAAGCGCGGCTCATCCGGGCGGCGATCTTGTCAGGATCGTGCTAAAGATTGTAAGATTTCGGCTGTCGCAGCCACAAGGCTGGAATGCTTCTTCAGCGCGTCGAGCAGCGTTTCGTCGGGCAGGCGGCGACTTCCGAAATCTCTGCGCAATGCGATTCTAACCAACTTTTGACGATAAGTCAATGGGAAATCAGTACTAAACCCGACACGCATGGTATAATGCCGCCATGACTGAGCTGGCCATCGAAACCGAACAACTGAGCAAGCAGTTCACCCTGCCGCGCGGGTGGGGCGAGCTGCTGCGGCCGGGCAAGCGACGCCGCGCCGACGCAGACCGCAGCGTCACCGCCGTGGATGGCGTCACGTTGACAGTGCGTGCAGGGGAGCTGTACGGCCTGCTGGGCCCCAACGGCGCCGGCAAGACGACGCTGATCAGGCTGCTGTGTACCATGATCGTTCCCAGCAGCGGCCGCGGCAGCATCTTTGGCATCGACCTGGGCGAGAACAGCCGCATCCGGCAACTGATCGGCATGGCCTCCGGCGACGAACGCAGCTTCTACTGGCGGCTCAGCGGTCGCCAAAACCTGGAGTTCTTCGGCGTGCTCTGCGGGCTGAGCGAGCAGCAGGCCAGCCGCCGCGCCGGCGAGCTGCTGGGCAAGGTCGATCTGGCCAGCCACGCCGACCGGCCCTTCCGCACCTACTCCAGCGGCCAGAAACAGCGGCTGAGCATCGCGCGGGCGCTGTTGCACCATCCACGCCTGCTTTTCCTGGACGAGCCGACCCGCAGCCTGGACCCTACCGCCACGCTGCACCTGCACGAGTTCATCGAGCAGGAGCTGCTGGCCGGCGAGGGGATGACCATTCTGCTGACCACCCATCGCCTGGACGAGGCCGCCCGCCTCAGCCAGCGCATCGGCATCATGGCCGGCGGACGCCTGCAAGCGCAGGGAACGCCCGACGAGCTGCGGGCCAGGATGGGCCCCACGGCCAGCTATCACCTGCACGTCAGCCAGCTCGCCGGTGAGCCGGCCAGCCTGGCGGCGGATCTGCCGGGGCATCTGCGCGTCCAGCCGGACGGCCAGCCGGGCCGGTGGCTGCTGGAGCTGGAGGATGCCGACGATGGGGCCGGGCTGGCCGAGCTGCTGCGGCGCATCGTGCTGGCCGGCGGCCAGGTACACAACGTACAGCGCCAGCAAGTCTCGCTGGAAGAAGTCTTCACGCGCTTCACCGGCAAATGACCAACACGCCGGCCCGTCTGAATAGCTTCAGGCATCCCGCGCCGTCACGCCACCTTCCGCATTCATCATTCCGCATTCATCATTCATCATTCCTATGACTCGCGCCCTGGCCTTCCTGCGCCGCGATCTGCGGCTTCAACTGAGCTATCGCTTCGCGTTCCTCTTGCAGATTTCGGGCGTATTCTTCAATCTGCTGGTCTTCTATTTCCTCAGCAAGCTGGTGGGCCCATCGGCCGCGCCCTATCTGGAGCCGTACGGCGGCGACTACTTCGCCTTTGTCCTGATCGGCCTGGCCTTTTCCGGCTACTTCGGCGTCGGCCTGCAGGGCTTTGCCGGCACCATCCGCGAGGCGCAAACCACCGGCACGCTGGAGGCCATGCTGCTGACGCCGACCCGCCTTAGCACCATCGTGCTCTCCAGCAGCATCTATGACTACGGCTTTGTCACCTTCCAGGTGCTGGTCTACCTGGTGTTGGGCGCGCTCCTGTTCGGCGTGCAGATCAACGGCAATGTGCCGGCCGCGCTGGTGATCCTGGTCTTGACCATCATAGCCATGACCGCGGTGGGGATCATCGCGGCCAGCTTCATCATGGTGCTCAAGCGGGGCGATCCGGTGACCTGGCTGTTCAACTCGCTGGGGCTGCTGCTGGGCGGGGTCTACTACCCGGTCAGCCTGATGCCTGAGTGGCTGCAGACCCTCTCCTGGCTGCTGCCGATCACCTACTCGCTGGATGGCATGCGCCGCGCGCTGCTGACCGATGCCTCCTTCCAGGAGCTGCTGCCCAACATCGTGGCGCTCTCGATCTTCTCGATCATTCTGGCGCCGCTCAGCCTGGCCATCTTCCGCCGCGCCGTGTACCGCGCCAAGGTCGATGGCAGCCTGGCGCACTTCTGAGCCGCCGGGAGCAACAAAACACGGTGCGGCGGCGACGCGTTGCTCAACGCGTCGCCGCCGCACCGTGCGCGCTCAGGACGCCGCTCAGTTGGGCCGCTGCAGGCGCAGGGCAGGGTCGCCCAGCAGCGTAAAGGTCTCGATCAAGTCCTGCATCAGGTCACGCTCGGCGCTCAGATCCTGCTTGCCCAGCATGATCGCCTCGCCCACCGTGGCCGCATCGCCGAAGAGGTGGGTGTAGATGTTGCTGGCCAGTTGGCTTTGATCGGTGGCCAGCGACTCGCTGGTGGGCACCAGCGCCGCCACCACGCCCCCCTCCCGGTTGAAGAGCAGCTCCTCGCCCATGCTGGTGGCCTGGGGATGGTGGAAATAGCCCACCAGACAGGTCATAGTCATCAGAAAAGGCTGGGTGGCGTTGTGCAAGCTGACCGCGTCGCTGATGCTCAGGATCTTCTCCTGCGCCCAGACGTTCATGCTGCCATGGCCCACGTAGGTCAACAGACCGACCCCCTGGTTGAGCTGGTCGATCACCGCCGCGTTGGGGTCGGCGCTCTGGCCCAGGTAGACCTTCTCGGTCTGATAGCCGGCCGGCAGATAGTTGGCGGCCAGATCGTCGCTGATCTCCTGGAAGGAGGCCTGTTTGTCGTCGGCCACGAAAAGCGCGCGGCCGGCCCAGCCGGCCGCGTTGGGATCCCGCTCATAGGCCAGCGTCTTGGCCACCGCCGTGGCCACCTGCTCGGCCGTCCGCGCCGGAATGCGCCCCACGGCCATGTCCGGGCGGTCGTCCTGCTCGTCCAGGCTGACAAACCAGTTGTCGCTGGCCGTCTCACCCACGAAATGGGTTTGCAGCAGATAGGTGGGAACCAGGTTGGGCGTCCCGTCGGCCAGAAAGCCACGATAGTCATAGCTGGCATCGCCCGCCAGCAGCAAGAAGCGCGGCGCCGGGCCGGGCCAGTTGTCGCGGGCATAGCGCATGTAGTCGCGAATGGCCGCCGGATCGACCATGCCGCCGCTGAAGGTGTCGTACACGTCCTGGATCTCGGCCACGGTTACGCGCAAACCCTGCTCACGGCGATAGTCGACCAACGCCTGCAAGGCCGCGACGAACTCAGGCGTGGTGATGGCGATGTAGTCGGCGCCCTCGCTGTTCTGGCGCAGGTCCACGGCGGGGGCCGGCAGGATAGCCTGCGGCGTCAGGCGCGCGGCGGCCGGCGCCAGAACATAGCGCCGCAGGCCGTCGCCCGCGTCGTCCTGGAAGCGCAGCCCCTCGGCCCCGGTCTCAGCCCCCGTCAACGGCGCGGCCCCGTGCAGGTCGGTCACCTCCCACAGCAGCGACGACGCATCGGCGCCCGCCACCGCCACCGGCGCGCCCGCCTCGGCGCTGAAAAGCAGTTGCTGATCGGGCGCCGCGCTCAGTTGGCGCTCATAGTCCAGGGTGACGCGGTCCAGGTAGAGCATGTCCACCGCGGCGCCGGTGCCGCCGGGCGCGGAGAGGGTGAGGGTGTTGCCGGCGGCCTGCACCACATCGGCCGGCAGGGTGGCGGTCACCGTGCGCGTGCCCTGGCCATCCCAGGCCGTCTCCGCCACCTGCTGGCCGTTGACCAGCAGCAGCGCGCGGTGGTCAGGATCCACGGTCGCGTCCTGGGTGTTGCCCCACAGGTCCACACTCAACGCCACCGCGCCGCCGGCCCAGCCGGGCAGGTCAAAGGGCAGGTCGAAAGTGGCCGGTGCAAAGAGCGACTGCCAGAGCCAGTGGTCGTTGTCGGCTGGAAGCTGCGACAGATAGGCGCTGTTCTCCTCCAGCGTCTGGCGCTCGGTGAAGCTGGTTCTGGGCTGCGGCGCGGCAGCCGTCGCCGGCGTCAGCGTGCGGCCCGCGTCGGCCCGGGGCTGGTCGCCCCAGCTCAGCCGATAGACATTCTCCCAGCCATAGCGGCTGGCGCGCGGCGCGCCGTAGAAGGTCAGCTCCAGCGTGTCGCCGCTGCCCTGGGTGGTCAGCGTCACCGGCTGGCCGTCCACCGTGAGGCTCAGCCGGCTGGGCTCGCCGGCCGCGGCATCGAAGCCCACCGCGGCCAGGTCAGCAGCCGTGACGCCATACAGGCCCGGCTGGCCCACCACGAACTTGACCGCGTCCACCGGTTGAACCACGGCCGGCGCGGCGGCGGTCGCCGCGGTCGATGCGGCCGGCGCAGCCGGTTCAGCGCCAGGGGAGGCGGCGTTGCGGCTGCACCCGGCCAGCAGGAGGATGATCACAAGGAACAGCGCCGGCCGGGCGACCTGCCCGGCGCTGCGCTGGCGAAACTGCGAAAATGGCATCAGCGGTTGCTACTCCTGGCTCAGTAAATGTCCACAATCGTAACTGCTCAGCCGGCGGGTCAAACGTTGGTTTCGATACGGCGCAGACGCCTACTCAACCAACGTTTGGCCCGCCGGCGGGTGCGTGTACGTTGATTTCGATACGGCGGCCTACTCAATCAACGT
>JACSRL010000162.1 GCA_014879765.1 Anaerolinea sp.
CACAACCGTTGATGAAAACAGCGGGCTCGGTCGGAGACCGGCCCGAGCGGCTATTTTCAAGTCAGCGGCTATTTTCAAGTCAGAAGAGGCGGCGAGGAAGGATCTCCGCGTTGTGGCGGGCTTTGCCGGAGGCATGGCAGTGTTTGGGCTGGCCGCGCTGCTGGGCGTGGCCCGGCCCGCCTATGCGCCGCCGCAGCCTATCGCCGCGGCTGAAGTCGCGGCATTCACGGCGCTGGCCCGTTTCGGCGATCTGGAGCTGGTCGGCGTCGAACTGCCGCCACAGCCTCTGGCGGTGGGACAGCCGGTCCCGGTGCGCCTGCTCTGGCGCGCGGCCGCGCCGCTGGCTGACGACCTGCGGCCGGCGCTGCGTCTGGTACACCAGGATGGCTGGCTGGCGGCGGAATGGAGCCACGCGCCGGCGGGAGGCCGCTACAGCACCGATCGCTGGCCGGTGGGCCAGGTGATCGCCGACGACTATCTGCTGCTCCCCCAGCCAGGCAGCCCTGGCATGTTCACGGTCGAGGTGGGCGTGCGCCCCTTCGGCGGCGACTGGCTGATGCCCGCTGGCGCAGCCGGCCCCTTTGCCCCGTTGGGCCAGATCAGCTACCAGTGACCGTCAGGCTGCACCCTGGCCCGCGCCGGGTGCGCCGGCCGCTTTTGGCTCCATCCCCAGGCGCGAGCGGGCCGAGAAGAGCAGGATGTCGCGAATATAGCGCCAATAGATCATCTTGGAGTAGCCCTGGGTGCGCGGGTGCATGGTCATGGGGATCTCCGTCGCGCGCGCGCCCGTCTCCAACAGCCGCACCAGAAAGACCGGCACGAAGATGAAGGATTTCTCCTGCCAGGGCACGGTGGCTGGATCGACCCGCAAGAAGGTCTCTTTGGTGAAGGCGCGGTAGGAGGTGGTGATCTCGGTGATGCCTTGCAAGCCCAGCGCGCTGCGCACCATCTGATTGGCGCCCACGCTGAGCACCTTGCGATACCAGGGCATGCGGTTGACGCTGCCATCGACGAAACGGGAGCCGACCACCACGTCGTAGCCGGCCTCGATCTGGGCCAGGAAGTGCGGGATGTCCTCGGGGTTGTGCTGGAAGTCGGCGTCCATCTCGATCAGCACGTCAGCATCCAGCGCGTCGATGGCGTGCTGAAAGCCGCGGAAGAGGCCGATGCCGATGCCCCGCTCCTGCACGTCCAGCAGATGCACGCGCGGGTTCCGGTCGGCCAGCGCGGCCACGATCTCCAGCGTGCCATCGGCCGAATGGCTGTCGGCCACCAGCACGTGCAGCTCGAACGCGTCGCTGTGAACCTGTTCAGCCAGCACCGCGCTGATCAGGTCGGCGATGTTTTCCTTCTCGTCAAAGGTCGGTGTGACGATGACGGCGCGGCGGCGGGTCATCGTGGAGTGCGGTGAGGTCATCAAGTCAACGATTGCAGGGCCGCGTGGACCTGATCCAGCGATGTGGCTGTCCTGACAACCTGCTGCACCGCGCGCAGCACACCGAGATCGCTGATCTTGTAGATGTTGGGCAGCAAAAGGGTTCCCTCGACGCCGAATTTGAGTTCCAGGGCAAACTCGATGTTGGCCAGAATGCCCTCGCGCCGCCCTTGCTCCAGACCTTGCCGTAAACCCTGCTGCATGCCCTGCTGCATGCCCTGCTGCATGCCCTGCTGCATGCCCTGCTGCATGCCCTGCTGCATGCCCTGCTCCATGCCCTGCTCCATGCCTCGCTTCAATCCTTGTTCGACCCATTGTTCTGCAATTGTAGCCATCAGTTCGTCTCCTTCAGGAAAGGCCTGATCCACGGCCTCTCGTAAGTCCTGTGGTGTAATGCGCCTGGCGCCGACCGACACGTAGCGCAGCAGCGTCTGCAGGTATTCCAACCCCGTTTGCTGTCGGGACAGCTCACCAAGCAACGACAACGCTTCTGCCAGCCGCGGGCCAAAATCGTCTTGCAAGATGTACTTGAGCACCTGCAAGGTGACACGCAGCGTGATCTCGCCGCGAATTTCGGCGTCATCCATGCCGGTGAGATCACACAGAGAGTACTCGAACTCCGGCACGTAGCGCAGGAACGCGTCAGGCGCCTGCACCAGCCAGCGAAAGCCCGGCTTGACCTGCCAGTCGAACTCGCCGTGATAGACCACCACCGGCACGATGGGAACCAGACGGTCGTAGTGGCGCAGCGAGTGTTCCCAAACGCGCGTCAGATAGCGCAGAAGCTGAAAGGCCACCAGCCGGTCGGCGTAGCTCTTGTGCTCGAAAAGCAGATAGACCAGCCCATCGTCGCCGTTGTGCAGCTTGAGGGTAAAGAGCAGATCTGTGTGATGCGCCTGCAAGGCCGTGTCGATGAACGACTCCGTGCTCAGCGCCAGCGATGCCAGATCCATGTGCTCGACCACATCGGCCGGCAGGTAGTTTTGGACGAAATCGCGCGCCATCTGCGGGTTCGACATCACCTGCTTGAAGAAACGGTCGTGCGGGTTGACTACAGACTCCATGACCGGTATTGTACTCAACTTCGTATTTCAGGCAATGCGGGGCAAGGACTGACGGTGCTGGTGAATACGAGCGGTGGATCAGTCGCCGCCGGCCATGATATCCACCAGCAGCACCGTCAGTCCTGTTAGCATTCGGTGTTGCTCAAAGCCCTGGCCTGTGGTACCATGCCGCCGAACGTCTCTCAGGAAGACAAGGACGACCGATCTCATGCGACGCATTCACCTGTGGGTGCTCCTGCTCTACGGCGCTCTGGCAGTGATCATGACCTGGCCGTTGGTCACACAGATCACAAGCCACGTGCCGGGCAGCGACATCTGGGCCTACGACGAGTACACCTTTCTCTGGAATATCTGGTATTTCAAGCACGCACTGATCGACCAGCTCAGCACGCCGTTGCACACCGACCTGCTCTTCTTCCCGGTGAGCATGGGGCTGGTGATGTACACCTTCAACCTGCTGGCGGCCGCGCTGGCCTTGCCCATCCACCTGGCCACCGACAACATCCCCCTGGCCAGCAACCTGGTCAATCTGGCCTCCACCGCGCTGGCCGGCTACGGCGCATTCCTGCTGGTTCTCCACCTGCTGCGCCGGGCCGCAGTGGCCAATGACCAGTCACCGGTGAACGGTGGGGCGCACTCCCCTTTGTTCATCGTTCATCATTCATCGTTCATCATTTCCGCCGCCGCCTTCATCGCCGGCCTGATCTACGCCTTCGCCTCCAGCCGCATGGTCTACCTCGCGCTGGGGCACTACATGATCGTCACCACCCAGTGGCTGCCCTTCTTCCTGCTCTACTTCCTGCGCGTCCTGGCGCGCTGGCGGATGCGGGATGCGACCCTGGCCGGCCTTTTCGCCGCGCTCTGCCTGCTGACCGACATGCTCTACGGCGTGCTGCTGGCGCTGATGGCGGGCGTGTTGTTGCTGGATTGGTGGCTGGACTATCGCCGCCGGCGCCGGGCCAGCCCGGCTGAGCCGGCTGTTCCCTGGACGCGCGGCCTGGGGCGGCTGGCTGTCATCGCGGGTCTGGCCGCGCTGCTCAGCGCGCCGCTGCTGATCCCCACTCTGCGCGAGGGGCTGGACGCCGACTACGCGGTGCAAGGCTGGGGCATGTCCGATCAGTTGAGCGCCGACCTGGTGGGGCTGGTCACGCCCACCGATCTGCATCCGCTGTGGGGCAACGACTGGGAGACCAGCCTGCGCGCGGTGCAGACCGGCGAGAGCCGTTTCAGCGACGTCAACACTGTCTTCGTGGGCTATGCCACCCTGGCCCTGGCCCTGCTGGGCGCGGCGGTGGCCGGACGCCGGGCGCGCGGCTGGGTGGCCATCGCGCTGATCGCCTTCGTGCTGGCGCTGGGGCCGCTGTTGCAGATCAACGGCCAGTCGATCTTCGACCTGGACGGCCTGCCCGTCAGCCTGCCGCTGCCCTACATCCTGCTGCATTACATCCCCTTCATCAAAGGCTTCCGCGCGCCCAACCGCTTCAGCCTGGTGCTGTTGCAGGCCATGGCCGTGCTGGCCGGCTACGGCGTCGCCTGGCTGCTGGTCAAAGTCGCCGGGGCTCGGTCGGGAGACCGGCCCGAGCGCACGAGCGAAGCACGTTTCACCTTTCACGCCGCGCGAACGCCATTCGCATGGATCCTGGCCATCCTCCTCGCCGCCGCCATCCTCTTCGAGCACCTGGCCGTGCCCATGCCGTTGACCGACGCGCGCGTGCCTGCGCCCTACCGGGAATTGGCCGCCCAGCCGGGCGACTGGACGCTGATGCAACTGCCTATGGGCTGGCGCAATGGCTTCGGCGTCTTCGGCGCCGAGGACACGCGCGTGGAATGGTATCAGACTGTCCACGGCCGGCCGATCCTCAGCGGCAACACCTCGCGCAACCCGGCCTTCAAGTTCGAGTACTTCCAGCGGCTGCCGCTGCTGCAAGCCATCACCGGCATCGAGATGTACCAGCCGCCCGATGAGGCCACCGACCAGGCCGCGCGCGCCCAGGCGGCCGAGCTGATGGCGCTGTGGAACGTGCGCTACCTGGTGGTCAACCCGCCCGTGGCCGGCCGCTACCCCTACACCGACACCTGGCAGGCGACGCAGGACTATGTGCTGGAGGTGATCCCGGTGGATCCACAGCCGGTGTGGGACGCCGACGGCGTGCAGGTCTACGCGGTGCAGCAGGCTGATGTGCCCTTCCCCTTCGAGCTGGACCTGGGCAGCCGCAACACCGATGCCTATCGCGGCCCCGGCTGGAGCGTGGACGAGGGCGACATCGGCGGCGTCAACGGCGTCTGGGTCGATGGCCGCACGGCTGAACTCTACTTGCCGCTGTGTCTCGACGAAGGTTGCCATCTTTCCGGAAAAGATGGCAACCTTGATGATCAGCCGGTGGATGTTGTCCTGCGCGTCCAGCCCTTCACCTACCCCGGCGCGCCGCAGCAGACGCTGGCGCTGGCGATGAACGGCGTGGAGCTGGGGACACAGCCGCTGGCTCCGGGCTGGCACGAAGTGCGCTTCAGCGCACCGGCCGAGGCCACCCGCTCCGGGCTGAACCGGCTCACCCTGCGCTTCAACGACAGCGCCCGCCCCAGCGACGTGCTGCCAGGCCAGGGCATGATCGGCGGCACGGGCGTGCAGTCGCCGGTGGATATCGAACTCAACAGCGGCGGCGCGGCCGGAGACTTCGCCTACATGACCGTCACCACTCCCGACGGGGCGAGCAGCGACGTATCCACCGGCCGGCGCGGCTACAACCTGGCGGTGATCGACCCCCAGAGCGGCCAGGTGCTGGACAAACAGGGCTTTGACACCTTCGCCAACGTCTTCGAGGCCGAGCGCATGGCCCAGTTCATCGAGGCCTTGCCCGCCGGCGTCATCGTGGCCGGCGCGGCGCGCGGCGATGCCAGCGCGGCGCTCAGCGAGCGGGCGGTGCAGGCCCTGGCCAGCCTGGGCAGCGCGGTGGATCTGCGCGCCACGCCAGGCTATGGCCACGCTTTCATCGGCGTCACAGGTGCGGCGCCGGGCGCGGCCGCGGAGCAGAGCGGCCCTGACGGCGCCTACCTGCGCCTGGCGGCCGACCGCCGCCAGCTCTCAGCCGCGGTGGATTGGGTGCGCCTGGAGGCGGCGCAGTGAGCCAGCGACCAGCCGATGAGCCGGCGGGCTGGCCGGCCAGGATCGATGGCCTGTGTGCGCTGGCCGCGGGCGGGCTGGCTGGACTGGTCTACTGGCGCACGGCCGCGCCCGGCCTGCTGGCCGGCGACAGCGGCGAGCTGCAGTTTGCCGCCTGGCTGGCCGGTCTGTCGCATCCCACCGGCTATCCGCTTTATTTGATGCTGGGCTGGCTGTGGTCGCATGGCCTGGCCGCGCTGGGGCTGGCCAATCCGGCGCGGGCCATGACGCTGTTGTCGGCGCTGTTCGGCGCGCTGGCGGTGGCGCTGACCTATCTGCTGGCTGTGGCCTTGATCGCGCAGAGCCGGCGGGACGTGGCCGCCGCCCGGCCAGTCGAACGGATCGCGGCCCTGGTTGCGGCGCTGACCTTCGCCTGGACGCCCACGCTGTGGAGCCAGGCGGTGGTCACCGAGGTCTACACGCTGCACGCCGCGCTGGTGGCGGCGCTGCTGTGGCTGGCGCTGCTGTGGCGTCAAGAAATCCGATTTCTCCGTAGAAATCGGATTTCTCTCCCGCTCGCCGCACTCGCGCTGCTCTTCGGGCTGGGGCTCGCCCATCACCGCACGACCTTGCTGCTGCTGCCGGCGCTGCTGGTGTTCTTGATCTGGCAGGCGCCGGCCGGCTATTGGCGCTGGCGGCAGGCGGCGCTGTTGGCCCTGCTGGCGCTGACGCCGCTGCTGCTCTACCTCTACGTGCCGCTGCGTGCGCCGGCCAGCCCCTACCTGAGCATCGAGCTGTGGCCCGGCCAGCCCACCGAGCTGCTGGACCGCTCGCCGGCCGGTCTGGTCAGCTATCTGCTGGGCCAGAGCTTTGCCGGCGAGATCCAGCGGCCGGCCCAAGCTATCGCCGCCGCGCCGGGCCTGCTGACACGCTTTGCCGCCCAGTTGACGCCGGTGGGGCTGGCGCTGGCCATGTTGGGTGTGGCCGTGCTGGCCGCGCGTCGCCAGTGGCCGCTGCTCTGGTTGACCGGCGCCAGCTTCCTGCTGCTCACCGGCTTCAACCTTTTCTACACCATCGGCGACATCGCGGTTTTCTACATCCCCTCCTATCTGCTGGCCTGTGTCTGGATCGGTATAGCTGTGGCCTGGCTGGCGGCGCGCGCGGGACGCCTGGCCGGCCGGCGCGCCGCCCTCGCGACGGCTGTGCTGCTGGCTGCGCTGCCGCTCTGGCTGTTTTGGAGCCAGGCCGCGCAGCAGAATCGCAGCCAGGACCGCGCGGCCTGGCTCCAAAACAGCCAGAGCGGCAGCGCAGCCAGCAGCAC
>JACSRL010000479.1 GCA_014879765.1 Anaerolinea sp.
CCAGAGCGTGGGCCTTGGGCTGGCTCGGTCGGAGACCGGCCAGAGCGTGGGCCTTGGGCTGGCTCGGTCAGAGACCGGCCAGAGCATCATCACGCTTCACGTTTCACTCATCACTCATCACTCATCCTTCATCCTTCATCCTTCCCCCCCCATGTCCGACATCCTCGCAGGTCTCAACGAACAACAGATCGCGGCTGTGACCGCGCCCGATGGGCCGGTGCTGGTGCTGGCCGGGCCGGGATCCGGCAAGACGCGGGTGCTGACCCATCGCGTCGCCTGGCTGGTGCAGCAGCACGGCGTGTACCCCTACCGGCTGCTGGCCGTCACCTTCACCAACAAGGCGGCGCGCGAGATGCGCAGCCGCACCGAGCGCATCCTGGGGGTGGAGACCCTCGACGCGTCGCTGTCCACCAGCCGCAGCGGCCTGCGCGGCCTGACCATCGGCACCTTCCATGCCATCTGCGCGCAGATTCTGCGCCGCGAGCGGGAACACACGGCCTTTGGGGGCAATTTCGTGATCTTCGACAGCGACGATCAACTGCGCGTGGTCAAGACGGTGCTCAAGGAGCTGGACCTCAACGACAAGCTCTACCGGCCGCAGGCCATGCACGCCCAGATCAGCAAGTGCAAAAACGAGCTGGTCGCGCCGGCCGACTATCAGGCGCGCACCTACTGGGAGGAGGTGGCCGGCCGCGTCTACGTGCGCTATCAGGAGCTGCTGCGCGCCAACAACGCGCTGGACTTCGACGACCTGTTGATGGAGAGCGCGCTGCTGTTGCGCGCCAACGCCGAGGTGCGCGGCCGCTATCAGGAGCGCTACCTGCACCTGCTGGTGGACGAGTTCCAGGACACCAACATCGCGCAGTATGAGCTGGTCAGATTGCTGCTGGGGCCGCATCGCAATCTCTTTTGCGTGGCCGATGAGGACCAGTGTGTGCCGGGTGAGACGCTGGTCTCCACCGCGGCCGGCCCGCGGGCCATCGCCGAGTTGATACCCCAGACCCCGCTTCAGATCGCGGCCGGCCGCAGCGCAGTCATGGAAACGACGGCCTGGCAGCGCCGCTCGCGACCGTATCAGGGCCAGGTAGTCACCATCACCACCAGCCGCGGCCACACCTTGACGGCAACGCCCAACCACATGCTCTTTGCCCGCATGGGCGACGGCAGCGACGCGTTCCTGGTCTATCTGATGCACAAGCGCGGCGTGGGCTATCGCATCGGACTGGTGCAGAGCACTCGCCTGGACAGCATCTACGGCCAGCCGGTCACCGGGCTGGCCGTGCGGGGCAACCAGGAGAAGGCCGACAGGATGTGGGTGCTCAGAGTCTGCGCCAGCCGGGCTGAGGCCACCTTCTGGGAGCAGTATTTCGCCTTCGAGTATGGCATTCCCACCACCGTCTTTTGGGCTGCCGGCCGTAGGATGGCCGTGAGCCAGCAGCAGATCGATGCGCTGTATGCTCGCATCAACACGGCCAGCCGGGCTGAACGGCTGATGGCCGACCTGTTGATCTCGCCAGACCATCCCCATCACCGCCCCAAGGGCATTGCCGGCGACCGCCAGCCGGAGCGCATCGCCGTGCAGGTGCGCATGTTCGGCGACAGCCGCCGCACAGAGATCAGCCCCTGGAACGCGCATCGTATCTACCTCAACACCAGTGATCCGCGGCTGAAAGAGCAGATGGAGGCGCGCGGCTATCATCCACAGGACGCGCGGCGCGGGACGTGGAAGCTGGGCTGGAGCAACCTGGACTACGGCGCGACGCTGCGGTTGGCTGAGGAGATCAGCCAGGCCGGGCGGGGGCTGGACATCGCCCTGTCAGCTTTTCTGACCGACACACAGACGCCGGGCGACGTGACACGCAAGTACGATCTGCACCCCGCCAGCCATCTGCACCCGGGCATGGTGGTTCCGGTGGCCGTTGCAGGCAGAAGTTCGACTTCCTCCGAAGAAGTCGAACTTCTCGCTCCCCCAGTCCGCATCGACGACGATGAGGTGATCGATGTGCGCTGGGACGCCTACGAAGGCACGGTGTATGACCTGGATGTGGACAAAGTGCATACCTACATCGCCAACGGTGTCGTGGTCCACAACTCGATCTACGGCTGGCGCGGCGCGGACCCGCGCAACATTCAACGCCTGCGCAAGGATTTCCCCGACATGCAGCAGGTGCTGCTGGAGCGCAACTACCGCTCGACGCAGGTCATCCTGGACGCGGCCAACGAGGTGATCAAGCACAACTGGGGGCGCACCCCCAAGAAGCTCTTCACCGACCGGGCCGGCGGGCCGCTGGTGACGGTCTATCAGGCCTACGACGAGATCGACGAGGCCAACTATGTGGTGGACGAGATCGCCCGGCTGACCGCGCAGAGCGGGATCGAGCCGGGCGACTGTGTGGTGCTCTACCGCACCAACGCCCAGTCGCGCGCGCTGGAGGATGCCTTCGTGCGCCGCAACCTGCCCTATCGCCTGGTGGGCGCGACCCGCTTCTACGAGCGCAAGGAGATCAAGGACGCCATCGCCTATCTGCGCCTGGTACATAACCCCGACGACAGCCTGAGCCTGGCGCGCATCATCAACGAGCCGCCGCGGCGCATCGGCAAGGCCAGCGAGGCCGCGCTGGCGCAGTGGGCGCGCCAGTTGGGGCTGTCGCAGACCGAGGCGCTGCGCATCCTGGCCGGCGAACGGGGCCCCCTGGCCGCCAAAGCCCTGACCGCCGTAGGGGCGGGGTCTCCCCGCCCTCCGGCCGCTCCTCCCCTGGACGATGCCCCCTTCGCCAACGCGGCCAAGACCGCGCTGCTGGGCTTCTGGCGGCTGCTGGCCGGCTGGATCAGCGCCAAACATGACCTGACGGTGGGCCAGTTGCTCGATCGCATCCTGGAGGAATCGGGCTACAGCCGCTATCTGCGGGACGGCACCGAGGAGGGCGAAGGACGTTGGGAGAACCTGCAAGAGCTGCGCACCGTGGCCGCCAGCTACGCCGATCTGCCGGCCGGCGAGGGGCTGGCCGCGTTCCTGGAGGAGGTGGCGCTGGTCAGCGACAGCGACGAGTTGCCCGAGGAGCAGTCCGCGCCGACGCTGATGACCCTGCACACGGCCAAGGGGCTGGAGTTCCCGGTGGTCTTCATCGCCGGCATGGAGGAGGGGGTCTTCCCCCACAGCCGCAGCAAGGATGACCCCGACCGTCTGGCCGAGGAGCGCCGCCTGGCCTACGTGGGCATCACCCGCGCCAAGCAGCGCCTTTACCTGCTGCACGCCTTTCGCCGCACGCTCTACGGCGCCAGCGAGCTCAACCCGCCCAGCGAGTATCTGAGCGACATTCCGCGCGGCCTGATCAACAGCCAGGGGATGCGGTCGGGCCAGGGGCGGGGCGGCGGCGGTTTCGACACGCGGCCAGCGACCGGCGGCCGGTCGGCCGATGCCCGCGCCACGGTCTGGAGCCCCTCGGGCCGCGAGCGGCCGCAGCCGGCCAGCGCGGCCGCGGCTCCGACGCCGCCCACGCGCCAGCCGCAGTTCAAGGCCGGTCAGCGGGTCAACCACGGCATCTTCGGCGAGGGGGTGGTGATCAAGGTCGAGCTGGCCGACGACGACGAGTATGTCAGCGTGGCCTTCCCCGGCCGCGGCATCAAAAAGCTGATGGCCAGCATGGCCAAGCTGCAAGCCTGCGGTTGATGAAGGAGAAAAATCGACCGGCAATAACGGCGCGGCGCCGGCCTCGCTTGATGAAGGTTAAGGAGTTGCCCCGGTGCTCTCGCCGCAGCGCCGCCTGCGGTTGAAACCGCAGGCTGACACCGGAAAGCATGCTGAAGCAAGCTGCAGGGCATGGCCGAGCAGTTATGGCTGAGCTTGCTTTAGCCAGACGCCGATTTCAATCGGCGGCGGCGTCTGTGGCCAGCGGGGAGGGGGATTCTTCGCTGAACTCGCGTGCCGGTGCGAATCGGTGGTCAGACCCGCTCAGAATGACGGGGTGAGAGTCGTGGGGCGGCGCGGACAGGATGTAGCCTTGCAGGCCGGCGACCGGCTGGAGGGCTGCCAGTGCGGCCGTGGGGTCCTCGTCCGGCGCCAGCGGCAGCGGGATGAGCCGGGCGTTGTGACCGGCGCCGGCCAGCCAGCGGTTGCCCTCGGCCAGCGCGGGCGACGTCGCGGCGTCCGGCGCCAGCAGCCCGATGAACGCCGTCTGCGGGTCGATGGTCTGCACCCGATAGAGCTCATGCAGCGCGCTGAGGGTGATCTGGCCCGGCGCGGTGCCAGCCGGGTCCTGGTCAGGCGCGGCGAAGCTGAGCAGGGCGTGGGGATGGCGGAAGGCCAGCAGCCGGCTGGGCAGGCCGTGTACGCCCATGGCGATGGCGATGGTGGGCCGCGTCGCCTCAGCCAGCAGGCGCAGCGCGGGCGCGCAGTCGGCCAGCCGCTGCGCCATGCCCACCAGCTTGACCACATCCGCGCCGGCCTGCCAGAGCTGCTCAGCCCGCGCGGCCAGGTCATCGGGCATGGCTGTGAAATCGTGGCGGGAGAGGATCACCTGCGTGCGGCTGCGATCCAGGCTGGCCAGCGCCTCGGCCGCGTCCCACTCCAGATCCACGTAGTCCGCGCCCAGCGCGGCGGCCTGGCGCAGCACCGCCAGCCGCTCGGCCTCAGCCCCGCGCCACCAGCCCCCCTCCCGCTCCGGCCGGCAGGTGACGATCACCGGCAGCGGCCGGCCGGCCAGCAGCGCCGGCAGATCGAACTCAGCCATCAGGTCCAGGCGCAGCTCGGCCAGATCGGCGCGGCCCGCGGCCTGCTGCATGGCCGCCAGGGCCGCGGCAGTGTCAGAAGCAGCAATGGCAACGGCGAGGTAGGTCATCGGTGAACAGTGAACGGTGAACAGTGAACGGTGAACAATGAACAGTAACCCGGAATCTCGGACACAAGGTGCTCTGTTCCGGGTTACGGGTTACGCATTACGGGTTACGCTAAGGCTGACCCTGGTCATCGACCGGCGGCTGGGCGTCCGACGGCAGCAGGGTAAAGATGGCGACGGCGCGCATGCCGCGGCTGCCGGTGGCTACCACCCAGAGCTGCGTCTCAGGGGTCAGACGGTCGTCGTCGGGCACGGTGAGGGTGGCCTGGAAGCGGCCGGCGCGGTCGGCGCGCACCCGCACTATGGGCAGCTGCTGCTGCTGGCGCGTCGGCTGGATGCGCGGCGGGGTCAGCGTGATGGTGATGCGATCGTTGGGCAGCCAGCCCGCGCCGGCCACCAGGATCGTCGTGCCTACCGGCCCTTCGGTGGGCGCGATCTCGATGAAATGGGCCGCGGGCGGGGTGACGGTGGCCGTGCGCGTCGCAGTGGGACGCACCGGCGTGTCGGTGGCCGTCGGCTCCGCAGTGTAGGTCGGCGTCGACGTGGCTGGCGGCGGCTCGGTGGCGGTGGGCGTGGCGGTCGGCTCCGCGGTGGAGGTGGGCGTCGGTGTGGCTGGCGGCGGCTCGGTGGCGGTGGGCGTGGCCGTCGGCTCCGCGGTGTAGGTCGGCGTCGGCGATGGCTCGTCGGTCGACGTTGGCGTGGCCGATGGCGCCTCGGTCGCGGTCGCCGTGCGTGTGGCTGTGGGCGTGTGAGTTGCAGCCAGGGGCGAGGTCGGCGTGGCGGTGCGCGTAGCCGTGCCTGTCGCGGTCGGCGTGCTGGTCACAGACGTAGTCGGCGTTGGCGTCGGTGTCTGCGTGGCGGTGCGCGTAGCCGTGCCTGTCGCGGTCGGCGTGCTGGTTACAGACGTAGTCGGCGTCGTCGTGGGCGTCTGAGTAGCGGTGGGCGTTGTCGTCCCGGTGGCGGTCGGCGTGCTGGTTACAGACGTAGTCGGCGTCGTCGTGGGCGTCTGCGTGGCGGTGCGCGTAGCCGTGCCTGTCGCGGTCGGCGTGCTGGTCACAGAGGTGATCGGCGTGACGGTGGGGGTGCGGGTCGCCGTGGCCGTCGGTGTCCAGGTGGGAATCCAGGTCGCGGTGGGCGTGGCCGTCGGCGTCCAGGTCGGGATCCAGGTCGGGGTTGGCGTCCAGGTAGCCACGGGCGGCGGCGCGGGCAGCGACCAGTTGAAGAAGACCAGCGCCGTGCCGCTGCGCTCGAAGTACTCGACCTCGATGGTGCGCGTGCCTGCCTGGACGAAACGGTCGACCACGTAGTCGGCAGCCGGGCCTTCGCGCCAGGCGTCGAGGATGGTCACACCGTCGATCTTGACGCGCGCGCCGTCGTCCACCCGCAGGGTGAAGCGGTAGATGTCGCTGCGCAGGAAGAAGAGCTGGCGGGTCCAGCGCACGCTGAAGTTGTCCACCGGTATCACGCCGGGGGCCGGGCTGCCCAGGCCCCAGTCGAAGGCGATCTGGATGTCGTTGCGCGTCAGCGCCGGCGGGCCGCTCAGGGTGGGATTGGCGAAATAGTCGCCGCGCCACTCGGTGAAGAGCTGGGGATCGCGCTCCCAGGTGAAGTCGATCACGGCCTCGCCGCTGCGCTCGAAGTACTCGACGCGCAGGGTGTGCCAGCCCGCGGCCAGGGTGCGGTCGGCCGAAACAGTGCGCACGCTGCCATCGCGCCATTCGTCGATGATCAGCGCGTCGTTCAGCCAGACACGCACGCCGTCGTCGACGCGGGCCTGGAAGCGGTACTGGCCTGGCTCGAACCAAAGGGTGCGGGTCCAGCGCGCGCTGAAGTTGTCGGCCGGGAAACCAGGCGCCGGACTGCCGAAGCCCCAGTTGAAGCGCACGGCCGGGTCGATGCGCACCAGGGCCGGCGGGCCTTGCAGGTTAGGATTGGTGAAGTAGCTGCCCAGCCAGCCCTCCTGCGGCGCGGGCGTGGCCGTGGGCTGCGGTGCAGGCGTGGCGGTGGGCCAGGGGGTCCAGGTGGGCGGCGGCACAGGCGTCCAGGTGGGCCAGGGGGTCCAGGT
>JACSRL010000442.1 GCA_014879765.1 Anaerolinea sp.
CTCGATACGGCGCAGGGTTTCGATACGCCGCAGACGGCTACTCAACCCAAGCGCCTACTCGACCAACGCATCATTCATCATTCATCATTCATCATTCATCATTCATCATTCATCATTTCCCCCTCAGTGTGCCACACCTGCCCGTTTCGGCAAAATCACTTGACAGAGCGCCGCGCCAGTGCTAGACTGCGGGCCATGAGCAAACAGGCAACGAACATGCTCGACCCAGAGGTGCTGAACGAGCTGGCTGCCGGCGTAGTCCTGCGCATGGAGCCAGACGAGCGTCTCTGGAAACTCTATTTCCTGCGACCGGCAACGGGCCGCGCTGCACGGGTCGAGCACCGCATTTATACCAAGCTACAAATCAATGGCCGTATGGGCCTGGTCAGCTACAGCGTCGGCGGCGCGACGCAGGACGGTCAACCGATCCGAAGCAATCTGGCCGTCGTGCGGGACATCCCCGAGGATACGCTGAACCAACTGATCTGGAAGGTGGTGCGCCAAAGCCAGATCGGCCCCGACGATCTGGAGATTATCGACCTGAGCGCCTTTGACAGCTTCGCGGCGCAAATGGCGCACTTGCGTGGACAGTGACCAGTGAACGGTGAACGGTGAACAGTGCAATGGCACAAGCTCCTCCGAGTTCATCCTTCATCCTTCATCATTCATCCTTCCTCCTCTCTCCTTCCCCCCGGAGCCCCTCCCATGATCCTGACCCGAGAACAACTGGAAGATCGCGAGCGTGAGCTGTTGGCGCCCTATGGTATGAAGAGCGGCGATTCGCGCGGGCGGGTTTGGCCGGACGATGAGCATCCCTACCGCTCAGCCTACCAGAAGGACCGCGATCGCGTCATCCATACCTCGGCTTTCCGGCGGCTGGAGTACAAGACCCAGGTCTTCGTCTACCACGAGGGCGATCACTACCGCAACCGGCTGACCCACTCCATCGAGGTGGCGCAGATCGGCCGCACCATGGCCCGCGCGCTGGGGCTGAACGAGGACCTGACCGAGGCCATCTGCCTGGCCCACGACCTGGGCCATCCCCCCTTTGGCCACACCGGCGAACATGTGCTGGCTGAGCTGATGGCGGACTATGGCGGCTTCGATCACCAACGCCAGACCATGCGCATCGTGGAGCGGCTGGAGCAACGCTACCCCGGCTTCCCCGGCCTCAACCTGACCTACGAAGTGCGCGAGGGGCTGGTCAAACACGACACTGATTACGACGTCAGCGACGCCACCGGCTATGAGCCGGACAAGGTCGGCACGCTGGAGGCGCAGATCGCCAACCTGGCCGATGAGATCGCCTACAACACGGCCGATCTGGACGACGGTCTGCGCAGCGGCATTCTGGAGCCGGCCGCCGTGGCGCAGGTGTCCCTCTGGCAGATGGCGCGCCAGGCGCTGGCCACCGCGCCTGAGTTCCCCGCCGCGGCCGATGCGCCGTTGGACAGCCTGCTGCGCGCCCGGCTGATCCGCAAGCTGATCGCAGCCGAGGTCACCGATGCCATCAGCGCCACAGGCCGGCGGCTGGAGCGCTGCGACGTGCAGTCAGTGGCCGATGTGCGCAATCAGGGTCAAAATATCGCCGGCTTCTCGGCCGACATGCGCGGCTACAACCGGGAGCTGAAAGCCTTCCTCTGGCAGCATTTCTATCACCATTGGCGGGTCAACCGCATGGCCGGCAAGGCGCGCCGCATCCTCAGCGACCTGTTCAGCGTCTACCAAGGGGATCCAAAGCAACTGCCGCCGGCCGTTCAGGCCCAGTTCGGCGCGAGCGCCGAGGGGATCGAGCGGGTGATCTGCGACTATATCGCCGGCATGACCGACCGCTTCGCCATCCAGGAACACCAGAAGCTGTTCGATCCTGAGACGCGGGTGTAAAAAAGATGCCAACTTTCCGAAAAGTTGGCATCTTTCAGACCTACACCGCCTGGCGCATCACCCGCAACTGCACCCGCAGCTTGCGGATCGCGCCGCGGGCCGGCGCCTGGCTGTCGTCGTACTCCATAGCCACGATCTTGCCCATCAGCCGCAGCGTCTGGGCATCCAGCACAAAGCCCAGGTCGGGGGCCAGCAACACCGCATCGCCGCGCGAGGAGAGCTTCTCCCGCAGCGCCTGGTTGCCGTAGGCGTAATCGCTCATCAGCACCTTGGTGACAGTGCGGATATCGCTCTTGTCGAAGAGCCACACCTCCAGCGCCGTCGCCCGCTGCGGGTCGCCCTGCACCGTCTCCGACAGGGTCATGCCACACTCGCCCCAGTAGGAGCCATCGGCGCCCTCAATGTCGAAGCTCTGGTCATAGGAGACATCACCCTGGTCGAAGGCGGCCATGAACTCCTGGCCAGCGCCGCCGCGCTCAGCGGCCGGCGCGGCCGCCGCCGCGCCGGCCGGCCGGCCGGAGCGGGCGGGAGGCAACGGCTCCTCCACCAGAATCTCGGTAGCGAATTCCTCCTCCTCCTCCTCGGCCGGCGCAGAGCGGCCGCGCAGCAACAGCCACGCCGCCAGCGCGATACCGCCGACCAGCAGCACCAGCCCCAGCACCGTGAACAGATTGCCGCCGCCCTGCTGATCAGCAGGCTGCGCGGCCGGCTCAGCCGCGGGCGTCGCAGCGGCCGCAGCCGCGGGCACGGTCAGCCCCACCGCGCTGGTCATGGCGCGCACCCGGTCGGCCGTCACCATGTCGCCGGCGGCCTCGGCCTGTTGCACCACCTGCGCGCTCAGATCGGCGACCTGCTGCTGGGTGCCCAGCGTCTGCAAGCGCTCGACGGCCTGGCGGCTGTCCTGGGTCAACGCAAAGGCCTCGGCCTGAGCTGCCAGGAACATCTGCTGGTCGGCGGCGCGCAGGTCCTGCATGGTCGCGTTGCTCCACTGCACGGGCGCGATCTGCCATCCGAACAAGAACCACCCTATCAGCAAGCCAACGATGAAGGCGACGACGATGAAAAGATAGGATCGATTGCGGTCTGTCATGTGCGACCTCCTTACCGGGGATAGGTATTTAGGTGTCAGGGATTGGGGGGGCGTTTGGCGCGGGGGTGAGCCTGCTGCACCACCTCGTGCAGCCGCGCCTGGCTGATATGGGTATAGCGTTGCGTTGTGGCGGGGCTGGCATGGCCCAGCAGCTCCTGGATCAGACGAATATCGACCCCTTCATCCACCAGATGCGTGGCGAAGGAGTGGCGCAGCGCGTGGGGCGTCACCTTGCGCTCGATGCCAGCCTGGCGCGCGTAGCGATCCAACATGCGGATGATGCTGACCCGCCGCAGCCGCTGGCCGAAGCGGTTCAGAAAGAGGGCGCTGTCCGTCTCTTCCGTCGCCAGCTTGGGCCGGCCCTGCTGCAAATAGAGCTTGAGCGCGGCCTCGGCCACGCTGCCGAAAAGGGCGATGCGCTCCTTGTCGCCCTTGCCCAGCACCAGCGCCTCGCGCCGGGCCAGGTCGATGTGGCGCAGATCCAGCATCTCCAGCTCGCCCAGCCGGATGCCGCTGCCGTAAAAGAGCTCGATGATGGCCCGGTCGCGCTGGCCCTGCGGCGTGGCCAGGTCGATGGCCCGCAGAATGGCCAGCACCTCGTCGTAGCTCAACACCCGCGGCTGATGCTGGCCCTGCTTGGGCGAGGAGACCGTGGCCAGCGGATTGTGCGGCAAGATGCCCTCGCGCACCAGGAAGGTGCAGCAGGCGCGCACCTCAGAAAGCCGCCGGGCGATGCTGGCCGGCACATAGCCGCCCGCGTGCAGCTCGGCCAGCCAGCGCCGCATCAACTGCTTGTTCACCTGCTGCCACGAGTCGACGCCGTGCGCCTGGGCGAAGTCGATGAACTGGCCGATCTCGCCGCGGTAGTTGCGCACCGTGTAGGGCGACGCGTTGCGCTCAGCTTGCAGATAAATGATGTAGCGGTCCAGGGCAGCGCGCATAGCTTTTCGCAGGTATCAGAGCTCAGGCATCACGCATCACGTTTCACGTTTCACGTTTCACGACGCTGCCTGCTCCAGCTTCTTCAGATCGAACGAATGCCCGCAGACCGTGCAGCGAGCACGTTCCTTGCCAGCCTGCGTCACCAGGCCGCCGCAGTCGGGGCAGGGGATCGCAATCGGCCGCTGCCAGACCACGAAATCGCACTCCGGGTAGCGGTTGCAGCCGTAGAAGGTGCGGCCCTTCTTGCTGCGTCGCTCCACCAGCTCGCCCTGCTTGCACTTGGGACAGGCCACGCCGGTCTTGTTCACCAGCGGCCGGGTGTAGCGGCACTCAGGATAGTTGGAGCAGGCGATGAACTTGCCGAAGCGGCCATTGCGCAGCACCAGATCGTGGCCGCACTGCGGGCAGGCCTCGCCGATGGGCTGCGCCTGCACCTCGGCGCGCTCCATGGTGGCCTCGGCGACCTGGAGCTGCTGGGCGAAGGGCTCATAAAACTCACGCAGCACCTCCACCCAGTTGCGGCCATCGTCGGCGATCGCGTCCAGCGCCTCCTCCATGCGCGCGGTGAAGCCCACGTCGAACACGTCGGGGAAATGCTGCACCAGTTGATCGTTGACCACGAAGCCCAGCTCCGTGGGATACAGCCGTTTCTCACGCTGTTCCACATAGCCGCGCTCCTGGATGGTGCCCATGATCGGCGCATAGGTGCTGGGCCGGCCGATGCCATTTTCCTCCAGCGTCCTGACCAGCGAGGCCTCGGTGTAGCGCGGCGGCGGCTGGGTGAAATGCTGCTCCGGCAACAGCGCCAGCAGATCCAGCAGCTCGCCTTGGCGCAGCGCCGGCAGCCAGCCGCTGTCGATATCCTCCGGCGCCTGGCTGTCGTCGTTCGCGGCGCTTTTCTTGGCGCCGTTCTCATCGTGGCCTTCCTCGTAGACGCTCAGAAAGCCGGGGAAACGCACGCGCGAGCCGCTGGCGCGGAAGAGGTAGTCGGGAGTTTTCAGCGTCTCCGCCAGGGCCGCGGCCGCGGCCGCGCTGAGCGCGGCATAGGTGCGCAGGGGCAGCGCGGCGATGTCGGCCGAGATGGTGTCGTAGAGCGCAGCCTCCATCTGGCTGGCCACGAAACGCTTCCAGACCAGATCGTAGAGCGCGCGCTGCTCGCGGCTCAGGTGGCGCGCCACCGATTCCGGCGTGCGCAGCACCGAGGTGGGGCGGATCGCCTCATGGGCCTCCTGCGCGCCCTTGGCCCGCGTCTTGTAGACCGGCGGCGTGGGGGGGACGTACTGGCTGCCGTAGCGTTCGGCGATGTAGGCGCGCGCCTCCTCCTGGGCCTGCTTTGCCACGGTGACGCTGTCGGTGCGCATGTAGGTGATCAAGCCCACCGGCTCGTTGTGGCCGATGTCGATGCCTTCATAAAGCTGCTGCGCGGCGCGCATGGTCTGGCGCGCGCTGAAGCCCAGCTTGCGGCTGGCCTCCTGCTGCATGGTGCTGGTGGTGAAGGGCGCGGCCGGCCGGCGCCGCCGCTCCCCCTCGCGCACGGCCGTGACCAGATAATGCGCGCCCGCCAGGTCATCTACGATGGCCTGGGTATCGGCCTGGTTGGCGAGATCCACCTCGCCGCCGCGCAGCCGGTGCAGCTTGGCCAGAAAATCGGGCCGCGGCTGGGCCAGCCGGCTCTCCTGCTGGGCCAGGCGGGCGTGGATCGACCAGTACTCCACGGCGATGAAGGCGGCGATCTCCCGCTCGCGCTCCACCACCAGCCGCACCGCCACCGACTGGACGCGGCCGGCCGAGGTGCGGCCCTGCACCCGCTGCCAGAGCAGTGGGCTGACCTTGTAGCCCACCAGGCGGTCGAGAATGCGCCGCGCCTGCTGGGCGTTGACCAGATCCATGTTGAGCTGGCGGGGATGGGCGAATGCCTCGGCCACCGCGTCCTTGGTGATCTCATGGAAGACGACCCGGCGGCCCTGCTTCGGGTCGATGCCGGTGGCCTCCACCAGGTGCCAGGCGATGGCCTCCCCCTCGCGGTCGGGGTCGGTGGCCAGATAGACCTCTTTGGCGCGCGCCACCTCCCCTTGCAGGTCCTTTACCGTCTTGCGCTGGTCGTTGGTGACGCGATAGGTCGGCGCGAAGTCGTGCTCCACGTCCACCGAAAGCTGCGACTTGAGCAGGTCGCGCACGTGGCCCACCGAGGCCTTGACGGTGTAGCCCTTGCCCAGAAAACGTCCCACCGTGCGCGCCTTGGCCGGCGACTCGACGATGACCAGCTTGCCGCAGCGCTTGCCGGCCGGCAGCGCGCTGCTGGCGCTGGACTTGGTGGTCTTGCCCGCGCCGGCCTTGGCCGTCTTGCCTGTGCTCCCTTTGCCCTTGCCCGGGGCCGCGCTGCTGCGCCTGGCCTGCGCCGCCGCCGGCTTGGGCAGGTGATCATGGTCAGGGGTGGCGCCGATCTTGAACAGCCCCGTGCCGCAGACCGGGCACTGGCCGCGTGCGGCCGGCCGGCCATTGGCCATGTACACCGCCTGGCCGTTGGCCATGGCGCGGGTTTGCTTGCACTTGACGCAATAGGCTTCCGTCGGCGTGGTCAGCGGGCCGGAGATATCCTCCGGCGCCGGCCCGCTGGGCGGGGTCTTGCTGGCTTTTTTGGCAGGGGCAGCCTCGACCGGCGGCTTGGGCAGGTTGGCGTGCTCCGGCGTCGCCCCCATGCGGTTCAGGCGCGTGCCGCAGACCGCGCACACTCCCTGCGTGGCCGGGCTGCCGTTCTTCAGCCAGACGGCCTGCGCCTCACGCATCTCTCGTTTTTCTTTACACTTGGTGCAATATGCTTCCATAACAGGGTTATCGGTAAGGTGATAGATTGGTAGATTGGTCTGAGGCTGTGGCCGGTCTCCGACCGAGCCACCTTAGCCGCCGCGCCATCCCAGACGGGCTCGGTCAGAGACCGGCCCGAGCGATGGGTGTTTCCCAGACGGGCTCGGTCAGAGACC
>JACSRL010000112.1 GCA_014879765.1 Anaerolinea sp.
TGCGACGCGCGTTACCTCAACCCGCTCCCCCACTCCGGGGTGCTTCGCAATCGACCTACGCTAACCAACGCATTTCAAACACAGCCAAAAATCATCCGTGATCCGAGGAGTGAATCCCGCAGTACCGACAGATTCCGTTCCGCCGTCGCATCTCCATCTAAGTGACTGTCCAAAATTAACTTGGTGCTCTGGCCGGTCTCCGACCGAGCCAGCCCGCGACGTTGTTTTTTGACAGGTACTAAGAATCTGGCGCACGCGGCGTCAGTGCTGACCCGGCGGTCCGTCCCCTGCGCGCTTAGGCGCCGGCGGTGGGAAAAGCGCCGGACTCGTCGTTCAACATGAAACAAGAACACTGCAACGGAGACATCCATGACGACACGAACCTGCAAAGTCGGCGTCCACGGCCGCAACAACGAAGAATGGCAAGACCTCGATTTTCAAGTGCTGCGCGAGGCCCGCGTCGAGGTGATCAAGGCCATGAGCCAGACGCGGCCACACCATTTCGAACGCATGAGGCGCGAGCTGCCCAACGTTGAGATCATCACCCGGCTCTACACCGGCGCATTCAACAAGGAGGGCCATCCCAGCCCCAGCCAGTTCGCTGGGGAGATGATCCCCGTGCTGGCCGATCTGCAGCCCTACTGCACGAAGTTCCATATCCACAACGAGCCCAACCACTTGAGCAGAGACGAAGGATGGGGCAACAGCGACGAAGACGCACGCAGCTTCAACGCCTGGTTCATCGAGGTCTTTCGGCGGCTCAAGGACGCACACCCCTGGGCCAGCATCGGTTTCCCCGGTCTGGCGGTGGGCGAGCACAGCCATCGCGAGCGAACATGGCTGAAGCTGTGCCGGCCGGCCGTTGAAATGGCCGACTGGCTGGGCGTCCACTGCTACTGGCAGACCCCGCCCGGCCAGGGGTCGCAGTTGATGGACGAAGGGTTGGGCACGAATTTCAAACACTACCACAGTCAACACCCCAACAAGACGCTCGAAATCCTGGAGTGCGGCAACTCCAACATTCATAGCAACTTCCCCATCTCCGATGAAACCATCGCCGACGAATACGTCCGGTGGTTGCAAGAGGTCTTCAACTACCTCTACATCAACTCGGCGTCGTTCTACATCCTCTCGTCCCACGACACCGGCCAGTGGTCTTTCTTTTCCTGGCGCACGGAGAACGGCGCGATCCGGCCCATGGTGTATCGCGTGGGCGCCATGTTCCGGCCACAGTGGACCCCCATCAACACGCCCCCGCCGGAGCCCAAGCCGGCGCTGCCGGTGAACACCCCGGCCGGCCTGACCAATCAGATGGTGATCAACGCCTTCAACCGCGCCTCGCTGGGCCTGGGTTTGGGGGACTGGGAGCTGCTCCAGCGCGCCGGGCTGGACGTGAAGGCGCTGGCCGCCGACCAGGCTACCCGCCGCGCACGCTACAGCGGGCCCAAGCTGGATCAACTGCCCAATCTGACCGACGATCAACGCCGGTTGATCCGTTCTCACCTGCCCAAAGATGTCAGCTTCGCGCTGGCCGCGCCGATCGGCTTCCTCAAGGAGGACGCCGACCTGCTGGTGAGCTCACTGACACCGCCCTTCCGGCTGAGCACCCCGCGCGGCGCGCTACGGCTTGGCCGCCGCATCGTCCAGGCGTGGAACCGCTACGGCAACCTGCTGGCCGGCATAGCCGACCGTCTGGGCATCGACCTGGCGCTGGCCGTGGCTGTGGCGGCGGCTGAGGGCGATCCGCGCGGCATAGCCGCGGGCAATCGCCTGGTGCTGCGCTTCGAACCGCACCTGTTCTATCAACGCTGGGGCCAGAACCAGCGCGAGCGCTTCGCCGAACACTTCCAGTTCGACCCGGCGCGGCCGTGGCAGGGCCACCGCTGGCGCGCGGCGGCCGCCAAGCCGTGGCGCGACGTGCATGGCAGCCTGGCCGACGAGTGGGCCGCCCTCAGCCTGGCCCGCACGCTGGACGATGCGGCCGCGTGCGAGGCCACGGCGCTGGGCTTTGCCGGCATGTTGGGGGCCAGCTTCGCCGACGCCGGCTACCGTTCGGCCGCGCAGATGTTGGACGCCTTCGCCAGCAGCGAGCGCTTCCAGGTGCTGGCCCGTTTCGATCTGCTGGCCGGGCCGGAGGGGGACTCGCGCCCGATCGCGGCGCTGCGCAGCCAGGACCTGGCGCGCTACGCTGGTCTGGCTACCACACCCAACGATGCAGCCCGTCTGGCCGGCGCGCTGGCCGCGGCGGCCGATGCCTTCCGACGGCTGAGCGCGACGCGCTGAGCCTTGCCCGGCCGCGGGCATGCGCAGCCCGCGGCCGCCTCAACCGACTCTGACCAAGGAGACGTCCCATGACCACCACCCGTCCACCGCAGGTGACGCTCAGCGCCGAGAACCTGGCGCGGCTCAGAACCTATCCCCGCCCGCCGCAGGACAACGGCATCGGCCTGCACTTTCACGTAGACCTGGCCCCGGAGCTGATCCAGCGCACCGTAGCCAACCTGAAGTCGATCCGCGCCACCTGGACCATGATCTACGCCCAGGATGAGCAGTTGGCCGAGAGCGCCGCGACCGCCTGCTTCCGCGCCGGCATCATGCCGGTGGTGCGCATCGGCAAGCTGATCGACGAGGGCTTCGACCCCGTGCCCTACGTCCACGCGCTGCGCCGCGCGCTGGCGGCCAGCGACTTCCCCCACGACCCCGCCTATCCGCCGCTTTACGTGCAGGTCTACAACGAGCCGGAGGATTGGCGCGAGTGGCTGCCGCACGACAAGCCGCAGGGCTGGCAGATGCCTGAGAACTGGCCGCAGATCTTCGGCCGCAACTGGGCGCAGCAGGCGGTGCGCATCTACGACGCGGGCGGCTATCCCGGCATCCAGGTGCTGGACCGCGATGGCTTCGACCAGGCTGTGGACGCCATCGCGGCCATGAAGCGCCGGGACATCTGGCAGCGGGCCTTTTTTGTCCATCACAACTACGGCGAGAACCATCCGCCCAGCTATCCCTACGACGCACGCAACCAGCAGGACAAGCCGGGCTGCACCATCTTGCAGGACTACATCTGCGCGCTCAAGTTTCAGGCCCACGCCTCCTGGATGCAGGAGCGGCTGGGCCTGGTTCTGCCGCTGATCGGCGGCGAGGGGGGCTGGCTGCCCGGCTCCGAGGAGGACAAGCGCTATCCCAAGGTGGAGCCGCCGCTGCACGCCGCCTATACCAGCGAGATGTTTCAGTGGCTGCGCAACGGCGTGCTCTCCAACGGCCAGCCGCTGCCCGACTATCTCTTCAGCATCACCGCCTGGATCGCCGGCTCCTGGACCTTCCAGGGCCAGAACTGGTGGGACAACCCGCTGTTCCCCGACGGCAAGCTGACGCAGACCATCGAGGCGATGCAGGCGATTCCGGCCTTCGAACGCCGCTTCTCCTGGCAGGGGGCCACGCCCGTCGAGCCGCTGCCCGTTGTGCCGCCGCCGGTCGATCCATCGCCGGTCGAGCCGCCGCCGGTCGAGCCGCCGCCCGCGGCGCTGCCGGCCCTGCGCAAGGGAGATTGGGTCGATCCCTTCAATCTCCAGGTGCTGCGCTGTGAGGAGCGGCCCGACCGGCCGGCGGGCGAGATCGTCTACCGCCTGGTGGACCTGTGGACGACGCGCGACGGCTCATGGGATCCCGGCGTGGACACGCCGGGCCGGCTGCCCGCCTGGGCGCGGGAGACGTATCTGCGCCCCTCGGACGCGCCCGACTATTTCGACGACGCGGGCGGCGATCACCACCTCTTTGCCCGCGTGCTGGACCTGGAGGGCAAGCCGGTGACCACGCCGGAGCTGGTGATGCTCTGGTCCGATGGCGTGCAGCAGTTGGGCGATCCCGGCTATCGGGGCTACCTGCGCATCACCCCCAAGAGCCATTCCGGCTGGGCCAACCAGGACATCTACGCCCGCTATGACCACACGCGCGGCGAGCGCGGCCCTTGGTCGTGGTGCCCGACCGGCGCGGCCGATGTGGTCACCGGCGGCGGGCTGCCCGGCATGGGCTGGCACGTCTCCACCTTTGCGGTGTGGCGGGCGGAACGCCGTCAGGCTGTCGCGCCGCCGGTCACGCCGCCGCCGGTCACGCCGCCGCCGGTGACGCCGCCGCCGGTCACGCCGCCGCCAGTCGCCGGCCCGCTGGAGACGATCCGGCGCAGCGCCTGGGACGCGCTGCAGATCCCCTTCAACCCCGATGCGGCCATCGGCCGCTACGCCCGCGCCAACAGCCTGGGCGTGCCCATGACCGGCGAATTCGACGTGCAGGGCTACCGCTGCCAGGGCTTCGTGGGCGGCGTCGTCTACGTGCCCATCGGCCAGTGGGATCAGGTGCAGCACATCCCCTGGTAATTCCAACGAGCAGACATGGGCAGCCGCGGCCGGCTGCCCATGTCCAGGCGCCCAACAGGAATCGTTCCATGCCTGACACCCTGATCTATCCCAACGGCATCGACGCCGAGACCGGCCAGCCGCTGCTGCCCCCGCTGCCGGTGGAAACGGTGGCCCAGTTGGCGAAGGGGCAGCCTATCGCCCAGGAGGAGCTGGAGGAGCTGCGGGCGCGCGTCAGCGTGCTCAAGCAGCGCCGCGAGGCCCACTACGGCGTCGTCGCCGGCGTGGACCCCAACGACCTGGCCCAGGCCGGCTGGGGGGTGATCTTCCCCTTCGAGGATGAAGCCAGGCTGCCGGCGCTGCGCGAGGCGCTGGCGCCGCTCTTGACTCTGCGCCGCGCCCAGGCCGGCGACCGCTACCGCGATGAAACGGTCGATGCCAGGTTCTTCTATCGCCCCGGCGAGTCGATGAACGCCTGGCGCAGCCGCAACGGCGGCGCGCCCGGCCAGGTGGATCCGGCCAGAATCCCCTACTATCTGCTGATCGTCGGCGATCCGCAGCGCATCCCCTTCGAGTTCCAGTATCAGCTCGACGTGGCCCACGCGGTGGGGCGCATCCACTTCGACACGCTGGAGGAGTATCACAGCTACGCGACCAGCGTGGCCGCCAGCGAGGATCCGACGCGGCCGCTGGCCCTGGCGCGCAGCGCGGCCTTCTTCGGCGCGCACAACCAGTTCGATCTGGCCACGCAGATGAGCACGCAGCATCTGGTCAGCCCGCTGGCCGACAGCGTGGGCCAGAAGATAGCCGGATGGGAGTTCCAGCGCTGGATGGAGGGCGCGGCCAGCAAGGCGCAACTGGGCCGATTGCTGGGGGGCGCCGACACGCCGGCCTTTCTCTTCTCAGCCGGCCACGGCATGGGCTTCAGCTACTCCGGCGGCGACAACCCCCGCCAGCGGGCCGAGCAGGGCGCGCTGATCTGCAGCGACTGGCCAGGCGCCGGCCCGGTGCAGGAGGCCATGCGGCTCAGCGCCGACGATGTGGGCAGCGACGCCCGCCTGCTGGGGCTGATCGCCTTTTTCTTTGCCTGTTTCGGCGCGGGCACGCCGCAGTACGACGATTTCGCCATCCGCACCCGTCAGGAACAACTGCAGGCCGCCGGCGCGACCGTGACCGGGCTGGAGCAGTATGACCGCATCCCCATCGCGCCCTATCCCTTCGTGGCCCGGCTGCCGCAACGCCTGTTGGGCCATCCCAAGGGGGGCGCGCTGGCTGTGGTGGGCCACGTGGATCGGGCCTGGGGCAGCTCTTTCATCTGGGAGGGCGCGCAGCAGTTGGCCACCTTCGAGAGCGGCCTGACCCGCCTGCTGAGCGGCGCACGCCTGGGGGTGGTGATCGAGGACTTCAACAACCGCTACGCCGAGCTCTCCACGCAGTTGACCCAGCGCATCCAGGACATCAAATTCCGTGAGATCGTGCCGCCGGAGGAGCTGGCCGGCCTGTGGACCGCCAACAACGACGCGCGCAGCTATGTGGTGTTGGGCGATCCGGCGGTGAAGCTGGCCGTGGCCGGCGACAAAGCCGACAGCCAGGCCCGACCGGAGATCGCGAGCATCACCCTGTCGGCCGCGGCGAGCGCGCCGGCCGTGGAGGCCAGCCGCGCGGCGTCTCCTACCGCCGCGCCGGCCGCGGAGACCGACGCGCCCACTGACGACCTGCGCCAGGCCCTCAGCCAGGCGTTGGGACATCTGGAGGCGGCCGCGGCCCTGCTGCGCGCTGCGTTGAACGACCAGCCGGCCGGCCGCTAGTACTCTGAAAGCAAGGTACATCTGACCATGTCCCAGGCCGACCTTGAACTCCTCATCACCCCACAGCCTGACGCCCAAAGCTTCGACCTGACCCTGCGCTTCCGCCACCCGGCCACCGGCCAGGACAAACTCCGCAGCACGACGTGGACGCTGGACGCCGCCGCGCTGCGGCGCTGCGAGCACGACCCAGCCGCCTACGGCCAGGAGCTGGCCAGCCAGCTTCTCGCCGCGCCAGAGGCGCGCGCCTTCCTCGACCAGGCGCTGGCCGTGGCTGCCAGCCAGCAGACGCCGCTCCACCTGCGTCTGTTCATCGGCGGGGATGCGGAGGCGCTGCACAGCCTGCGTTGGGAGACGCTGCGCCTGCCGGACCGCGCCGCGCCGCTGGCTGTGGGGGAGTGGATGCGCTTCTCGCGCTACCTGGACAGCGACACCTGGCGGCCGGTGACGCCAGCGCCGCAGGGCGCGCTGACCGCGCTGATCGCCATCGCCAGCCCCGACCTGTCGGGCAGCACGTGGGCCGAGGTGCAAACGGAGGCTGAGCTGGCCGCGGCGCGTGCAGGCCTGGCCGGCATCGCGCTCGCCGAGCTGGCCACGCGCGGCCAGGTGACCCTCAACAACCTGCTGGCCCGCCTGCGCGACGGCTGCGACATCCTCTATCTGACAGCGCATGGCATGATCGACGACCAGGGGGAGGCGCAGATCCTGCTGGAAC
>JACSRL010000340.1 GCA_014879765.1 Anaerolinea sp.
CGACGATTCGCCCATGATGACAGACTCGGCGCAAGTGCCGGGCACCTCAACAACTTTATTTACGGTGTAGTCAAGCGCCTGGCGCCGCTGCCTGAGCAGTTGCCCTGCTTGATTATATGCGAATAACTGCTCTGGCGCCAGACGCTATGAGGCGATTGCCGGTACAGCGGGGGGTAACGGGTCACAGCCTTACTTTCCGCTGAGAGGCGCCAGCCATAGCCATGCCAGGATGATGACATTCATGACGACTCCCGCGAAAGCGACTTTCCAATCCAGAGCCGTGAGCGCCAACGAGAAGAGAGCCACCCCGAGCAGCAGCGGGCGATACCACTCCCAGCCTGCCAGCAGCGCGGCCGCGGCGACGGCAAAGCCGAACGCTGCCAGCGCCCAGAGCGCGCCGTAAAGTGCAATTCCGTTTGCGCCCAAATCCCAGCGGCCGCCGAGCAGGGTGGTCTTGTAGGCCAGCCCCTGCACCGTGCCCAACTTCATGTAGGTCGCCGTGCCCATCAAATGGACGAGGCCGTGCAGGATGAGCGCAAGAGCAATGACGATGGATAGGGTTTTCATTGGGTCTCCTTGAAGCCTTTCGGCCTTGAAAGTATCTGATTCAACGCGGCGATGAACGACTCGGCGGGAAGTTGTTTGGAGATGAAGCCGTCCAGGCCATGCTCCCTAACTGCCTGTTCATCCTCCGGCTTGACACTGAGCGCCGCCAGGATCGTGGCGGGACAACAGCCGCGCAGGGTATGGATCAGCCGCTGAGGGCAAAGCCCGGGCAGATTCCAATCCAACAGGATGATGTCCGGGGCGTGCTGGCAGACCTGGGCCAGCAGGCTCTCCGCCGAGCGCGCCTCGCCCACAACCTTCAACTCCGCCCGCTGTTCTATCGCCAGGCGCAGGGCATCCAGCACATGTTTTTCGCTTTCCGCGAGAAGGATCGTCTTCATGTGGTGCTCCAAACCTGACGTTGGCTGCCGTCTGAGATTGGGCCCCCCGACCATGGCCACACGGCGGGGAGCCCTCCTCGGTTGTTCTGTCTCGCCGGGTCAGCGGCTGCACGCGACATGGTCGATGGTCCAGGCGTCGCCGGCCTTCGCCAGCTCAACCATGAGCCTGTGGCCCGTGAAGCTCGTGGTCACCTCGACCGAGGCCCGCTCGCCGGAAACCTGGGCCGGGTGCGCGGTCACTGCGTTGGGCACGTCCTGAGCGCACAAGACCGGGTCGACCCGCCACTCGCCGTTTCGGGTGAAATCATCCAGATGGGCGATGAACGCCGGACTCAGCGACTCGTTGCCCTGGTACGCTTTGTCCACCAGCGGGTTGCCCTGGTACGACACGTACCAGTCGTAGAACTGCTGGACGATCTGCTCGGGCGCCGCGGTCTTGGTTTCCTGCGCCGTCCCGTACAGGATGGGGGGCAGAATCACAAAGAGCAGCGTGGCGGCAGCGACCGCGACCAGGATGATCAGAAACGCGACTTGATTCTTGTTCTTCATTTGCCTCTTTGCTCCTATCGCGCTGAAACATGATTTGCTTCAGTCTGGCTTCAGTTTAAAAGAAAAACTCCCCGGCCGCATCCGCCTGCCGGGGAGTCTTCGCGCTGTACCGCGGTATGGTCTGCGCCTGGTCACTCGACCAGGTGGTGGTGCAGGGCGATGGACACCGCCTCGGTGCGGCTGGCCGCGTTGAGCTTGGAGAGGATGCTGCTGACGTGGAACTTGGCGGTTGAAACGCTGACCACCAACCGCTCGGCGATCTGCTGGTTGTTCAACCCCGCGGCCATGAGGGCCAACACTTCCCGCTCGCGGGCGGTGAGATCGAAGCCCGGTTTGTCGGCGGGCGCGCGGGTAGACTGGATCAAGACCTGGGCGGCTTCCGAGGCGAGGGTGGCTTTGCCCGCGGCCGCGGCGCGGATGGCGCGCGCCAGCTCGTCGGCGGAAACATCCTTGAGCAGGTAGCCGATGGCGCCCGCCCGCAGCGCGCCTTCGACCAGCTCCTTCTCCTTGAAACTGGTCAACGCGACCACCTGAACGGCTGGGCATGTCTCACGGATCAACTTGGTGGCGGCCACGCCGTCCATGCCCGGCATCATCAGATCCATGAGGACGACATCGGGCTGGACCTGCTGACACAGGGCAACGGCGCGCTCCCCACTGGAGGCCTCGCCGGCCAGCTCAAGGTCATCATAGGCCAGCAGAAAAGCGCCCAGTCCGCTGCGCACGACTGCGTGGTCATCCACCAGCAGCACGCGAATGGTTTTGGCTTCACTCATATCCTTTTCTCCTCATGGGGCGCTTGCCAGTTCAAGTGCAACCGGGTCCCGCTTCCGGGTTGACTCGCTATCTCCAGCCGGGCGCCGATGCTGCGGGCGCGTTCACGCATGATGCCCAGGCCGAGGCCCTCGTGCTCAAGCGTTTGAGCGTCGAACCCACTCCCATCGTCTTGTATCGTCAACGCCATCTTGCCGGGCCCGCCATCCAGCCGCACCCGTACCTGCGCAGCCTCGGCGTGCCGGGCGATGTTGTTGAACGCCTCTTGGGCGATGCGATAGAACGCCTCCTTGATCTCCACGGGCGGGTTGTGGGTGACGTTGCGTTCAAACCCGACCTGCAGCCGGGTGCGCGCGATGAAGGCGTTGACCTGGTGTTCGAGCAGGTCGCCCAAATCTGTGTCCGCCAGCGCGGCCGGCCGCAGTTCCACCAGCAGGGTGCGCATCTCCGAGAGCGCGCCGCGCGTCAGTTGGCGCAGCTCTTCCAGGCGACGACGGCCTTCATCGGGGTTCCGCTCCCAGATTTTGGGCAGCACCTCGGCGATGATGCTGGATGAAAACAGCGTCTGCGTGACTGCATCGTGTAGGTCGCGCGCCAGGCGGTTGCGTTCAGCGGCCACCGCGGCCTGCTCGCTCTTGGCAAAGAGCCGCGCGTTTTCAACGGCGACGCCCAGTTGATCTGCGATGGACTGGAACAACGCCAGTTGGGCGGCTGAGAACGCGCCTCCCTGCGTGCCGACGATCACCAATACCCCCAGCCGATCCCCCCGACTTTCGAGCGGGATCAACGCCCCAGGTTCAGGCAGACCTTCTTCGACGTTCGGCGCGATATACAAGGACGCGCCGCCGTCCAGGACTGACCGGCAGATCGAAAGCATCTCCGCCAGGTCATCGGGCGCGACATCCCGTGCGGGACGCAGGGAGTACGGGATCAATTCGCCGGTGAATTCATCGAGCAGCATCACCCCCGCGCGGGATGAACCGACCAGGGCAACGATCAGGTCGAGGGTCGTATCGAGCGTTTCCTTCAAGTCCAACGAACGGTTGGCCGCCGCGGTCACGTCCAGCAGAACCTGCAATTCCCGCGTGCGCTCTTCGATGAGTTGTTTCAGATTTTGTTGGAGCTTCGTTTGCTCGGTCACATCTACGGCGATGTTCAAGATGCCGACAGTCTCATCGTCTTTGATCAGCGGCGCCAGAACGATATTCCAATAGGTGACGGTTTCGTCCCACTGCAGGCGAAACCCGCTTTCCCGCACAACTTCGCCCGTCAGGGCGCGTTCGAGCAATGGCCGGATCGCGGTCTCTGTGCCGGGCAGATGCTCGAAGTAGCCGATGCCCGGCGCCAGCCGCGCGCCCGTTGACGGGGCGTAGCGCGCCGCAAACTCACCCCAGGTTGGGTTGTAACGTTGGACGCAGAACTCCCTGTCCAGGATGGCGATGCCCATGGGCATGCGTTCAAAAAGCAGCGCCAACAGGTCGGCTTGCCAGCCGTTTTCGCCCTTGGGCGGTTCTTCGGAGAAAAACTGGAACTTGTTCCGAATCTTCATAGTCTCTGTCCAATTGACACCCAAGCCTTACCGATTTTGTCAGAAGTCCACTGAAGTGGAAGAATTATTTCACGCATACCGTTCGTTGTCAAGTGCATTGCATTAGAAACCGGGTTCTTCTCGGCGAGAGAAAACCCGGTTTCTGAACGGCTGGCTAGGCAGTTACGAACTTCTGCCCTTTGGGGTCCGTGCGTCTTTGCGTGAGACCAAAACCGTGAAGTGTTGAATTGCTGGAAATCTCGCACGGTGTTTGACTTGTGACACGATTGTCTTAGAATACGGCTGTGTGGATATGCCATCGCGACGACACGTCTGGCGATCGGTAAAAACTGCCTGTGAGGCGAAAGATGCCCTGGTCTGACCTGGCCCTGGAGCCGCGCCGCCAGCTCCGTGACACCCAGATAGCGTTGTGGGTCTTCTTCCTGACGGTCGCTCTCCTGTTTGCGGCCGTGACGGTGCGCGCGCTGCTCGATACCCTGGACACGCCGCTGCTGCGCCCGGCGCTGGCGCTGCTGCTGGCCTGGCTGCTCCTGCTGCTGGGCGGGGCAGCCCTCGCACGCCGGCATCCACGCTGGTTCGTGGTCTGTCTCAGCACACAGGCGCTGCTGGTCGTCGGATTGATGCTCCTCACCGGCGGAGGGGATTTTTTTGCCGCGCTGTTGATGATTCTGGCCATGCAGATCGTGCGCCAGTTCGGCGCGCGGCTGGGCGCACGCTGGATTGCCCTCTTTGCCCTGCTGCTGCTCTGGCCGCTGACGCGCACCTACGGGCTGTGGCAGGGGCTGGCCTATACGCTGATCTACAGCGCGGGCAGCGCCCTGTTCGCCTCCTACGCCCTGGCCATCCAGGCCGCGCAGGCCGCCCACGCCGCCAACCGCGATCTGCTCACCCGCCTGGAGGATGCCAACCGCCAGTTACAGCGCTACGCCGCGCAGCAGGAACGCGCGGCCGCCATCCGTCAACGCGCGGCCCTCGCCCGCGACCTGCACGATTCGGTCACACAGACGCTTTTCAGCATGACGCTGACCGCGCAGTCGGCCCTGCTGCTCCTCGAACGTCAGCCGGAACGGGTGAGCAGCCAGCTCGACCGGCTGCACGACCTGGCCCAAAGCGCGCTGGCCGCCATGCGCACGCTGGTCAGCGAGCTGCGCCCGCCGCCGCTGGCCGCAGGACTGGCCGCCGCCCTGCGCCAACACGCGGCCCAGCGTCAGGTGACCGACAACCTGACGGTCGAGCTGGAGGTGCTGGGCGAGCCCGGGGCGCATCTCTCCCCCGCCGAAGAACAGGGCCTGCTGCGCATCGCGCAGGAAGCGCTGAACAACGTCGTCAAACACGCCGGGGTCGCCCAGGCGTGCATCCGCCTGCACCTGGCCGAACCGCTGTGGATGGAGATCACGGACCGCGGGCAGGGCTTTGCAGCGGAGCAGGCCGGCTCTGGCCGCGGCCTGGGTTTGGCCGGCATGAGAGAACGGGCCGCCGAGATCGGCTGGCGTCTGGCAGTCGACAGCGCCCCCGGCGGCGGCGCACGCATTCGGGTCGAAAAAGCCGAAACAGGAGGGCAGCCATGAAACCGGCGAACGCCATCGCGGTCCTGATCGCGGACGATCATCAGGTAGTGCGTCAGGGCCTGCGCACCTTTTTGGAGCTGCACGCCGACATCATCGTGGTGGGCGAGGCCAGCGACGGCGCCGCGGCTGTGGCGCTCGCCCTGCGCCTGGAACCGGACGTGGTGCTGATGGACCTGGTGATGCCGCAGGTGGATGGCATCGCCGCCACGCGCCAGATCAAGGCGCAGCGGCCGGCGGTGAAGGTGATTGCCCTGACCAGCTTCGCCGAGGACGACAAGGTCTTTCCCGCGATCCAGGCCGGGGCGTCCAGCTACCTGCTCAAGGATGTGACGCCCGATGACCTGGTGGACGCGATCCGCGCCGTGTACCGCGGCGAGGCGCGCCTGCACCCCGACATCGCGCGCAAACTGATGGAACAGATTGCCCAACAGCCGGCCCTCAGGCCGCCGGCCCCGGCCCTGGCCGACCTGACCGAGCGCGAGCGCGAGGTGGTGCGCCTGGTGGCCCAGGGCTACAGCAACGGGGAGATCGCCCGCGCCCTGGTCATCAGCGACAAAACGGTCAAGAGCCACGTCAGCAACATCCTGAGCAAACTCGACCTGGCCGACCGGACGCAACTGGCGATCTATGCCCTCAAACATGGCCTGGTGGATGCGGCCTGAGCGCCGGTCGAGGTGTTGCCCGTGTCCCAGCATCTGAACGCCGCACCCATTGCGCCCCACCCCGGCCGGCTGGCCACCTCTGCCGCGTACCTGGCCTTTGCCGGCGCGCTGGGCGTCACGCTGCTGGCCACCAGCGAACCGGCGCAACGGCTCTGGTATCTGGGGCTGTACGGGGCCTCGCTGGCCCTGTTTGTCCTGGTGTTCGAACGGCCAACGCTGCCGCGGGCGCTGCAGCGCGGCTGCATGGCGGTGCAGTCGGGGCTGGCGCTGGCCATCCTGGCGCGCAACCCGCAGATGGGGGTGGCGCTGGCGCTGCTGCCCCTGTTGGCCTACCAGGCGGCGCTGGTTTTCCACGGGGCGGAGCGCTGGCTGTGGGCCGGCTGGCTGGCCCTGCTGGCCGTCGTACCGCTGATGGTCTGGCTCGGCGCGCTGACCGGCCTGGCGCGCGGTCTGCTGCCGGCCTGCGGCGCCATCCTGCTGGCCGCCTACATCGCCGTGCGCGAGGAAACCGAGACCGCACGCGCGGTCAGCGCGCGGCTGCTGGTCGAGCTGCACGCGAAAAGCCAGGAACTGCAGGCCCACGTCGCCCAGGTCGCCGAGGTCGCCGCGCTGGAGGAGCGCAACCGGCTGGCGCGCGAGCTGCACGACTCGGTATCGCAGACGATCTTCAGCATCACCCTGGAGGCGCGCGCCGCCCAGCTTCTCCTGGCGCAGCGGGACCCCGCCCAGGTCAGGCCGCACCTCGAACGCCTGCAAGCCCTGACGCAGCAGGCCCTGGCGCAGATGCGCAACCTGATCAGCCAGCGGCGCTCCCCGTAG
>JACSRL010000090.1 GCA_014879765.1 Anaerolinea sp.
CGTATCGAAACCCTCCGCCGCCGCGCTCCGCCGGTTGAGTAGGCGTCTGCGCCGTATCGAAACCCTCCGACGGGTTTCGATACGGCTGAATGCGGGCAACCTCACGCAAAGCGCGTGACCGCAACTCACGCACATGGAACAGCCTTCGAGAAAGACAGAGTCGAACCGATGAAAGTAGTAACCACACTGGACGACTTGCGCCAGGCCCGTGCGACCCTGCTGGGGCCTGTGGGACTGACGCCCACCATGGGTTATCTGCACGAGGGCCACGTGTCGCTGGCGCGGCGGGCGCGGGCCGAATGCGCCAGCGTGGCGGCCAGCATCTTCGTCAACCCGGCCCAGTTCGGCCCCAGCGAAGACCTCGCCTCCTACCCGCGCGATCTGCCTCGGGATCTGGAACTGCTGGCCGCGGCCGGCGTCGATCTGGTCTGGACGCCTGCGCCGGAGATCGTCTATCCGGCCGGCTTCCAAACCTGGATCAGCGTGGAGCAGGTGGCCGCGCCGCTGGAGGGCGCCCACCGTGCCGGCCATTTTCGCGGCGTGGCCACAGTGGTGGCCAAGCTGTTCAACGCCTTCCAGCCGCAGCGGGCCTATTTCGGCCAGAAAGACGCGCAGCAGGCCGCGGTGATCCGCCAGATGGCGCGCGACCTGGACTTTCCGGTGGAGATCGTGATCTGCCCGACGGTGCGCGAGCCCGATGGCCTGGCCATGTCCAGCCGCAACGCGTATCTGGACGCAGCGCAGCGCGCGGCCGCGCCGGTGCTCTTTCACGCCCTGAGCGCCGCGGCCGCGGCCTACGCCGCGGGGGTGCGCGACGCCGAGAACCTGCGCCAGCTCATGGCCGGCATCATCGATGCCGAGCCGCTGGCCCGCCGCCAGTACGTCTCCTGCGCCGATCCTGTCACCTTGCAGGAACTGGACGGCCCCATTGGTCGCGCGCTGCTCTCCATGGCCGTCTACCTGGGCAAGACGCGTTTGATCGACAATCTGGTGCTCGGCGAGGCTTGAGCAGGCTTGCCGGAGAGCGACCGGGTCAGCACTGTTCTGGCCTGGCGCGTTGACACCCTTCAACGGAGAACCATCATGCTCCTGGTCATCGATATCGGCAACACCAACATCACCCTGGGCCTGTACGACGGCGACCGGCTGGGCCCGCGCTGGCGGCTGGCCACGGCCCATGACCGCATGCCCGACGAGTATGGCTTGCAGTTCCTGGGGCTGCTGGCGCACGACGGCATTCGCCTGGATCAGATCGACGGCATCTGCCTGGCCTCGGTGGTGCCCTCGCTGAGCGGCAAGATCGGCGAGACCTGTCGCCGCTATCTGTGCCAGGAGCCGCTGGTCGTGGGCGCGGGGGTCAAGACCGGCGTGCGCATTCGCGTCGACTATCCCCAGACCGTGGGCGCCGACCGGGTGGCCGACGCCGCGGCCGTCAAACACCTGTACGGCGGGCCGGCCTGCGTGGTGGACTTCGGCACCGCCACCACCTTCGACGCGGTGTCGGCCGAGGGCGACTATCTGGGCGGCGCGATCGCGCCCGGCATCGGTATCTCGGCCGAGGCGCTCTTCACCCGCACCGCCCAGTTGCCCCGGGTCGATCTGCTGCGGCCGCCGTCGGTGATCGGCCGCAGCACCATCCACGCCATGCAGTCAGGGCTAATCTTCGGCTACACCAGCATGGTCGATGGCATGATCGATCGTTTCCGCGCCGAGCTGGGAGCGGAGATGAAGGTCATCGCCACCGGCGGCCTGGCCGAGACCATCGCCCAGGAGACCGACGCCATCCAGATCATCGCGCCCTGGCTGACCCTGGAGGGGCTGCGGGTGATCTGGGAGCTGAATCAGAAGAAGTAGAGCTCTGGAGAAAGCGGCTTTTTCTGAAACAGGCGTCCATGCGCTTGACGCACAACCGTGGATGAAAACAGCGGGCTCGGTCGGCCCCGTCCGGGGTGCTGCGCAAAGACCGGCCCGCTGGCGGGTGCGAACACGTGATTTCGGTACGGCGGCCTACTCAATCCACGTGTTCGTACCCGCTGGCGGGTGCGAACACGTGATTTCGGTACGGCGGCCTACTCAATCCACGTGTTCGTACCCGCCGGCTGAGCAGTTACCGAGCGGCTATTTTCAAGTCAGCCGTTTTCTGGCCAGATATTGCGAAATCAGGAGAACAAACAAGATGTTGCGACAGATGTTGCTGGGAAAGATTCATCGGGCCGTGGTGACCAACGCCGATGTGAACTATGTTGGCTCGATCACGGTGGACTCGGCGCTGTTGGAGGCGTCGGGCATTCTGCCCTACGAGCGCGTGCAGGTGGTGGATGTGGAGAACGGCGCGCGGCTGGAGACCTACACCATCCCCGGAGCACCGGGCAAGGGCGAGATCCAGCTCAACGGCGCGGCCGCGCGGCTGGTGGCCGTGGGCGACCATGTGATCATCATGGCCTATGCCACCATGAGCGAGGAAGAGGCTGCCAGCCACCGGCCCAAGGTGGTGCTGGTGGGCGAGGGCAACACCATCAAGCGCGCGCTGCGCTATGGCGACGCGCCGTGACGCCGCATTGACAGCAGTGAAAAAGGGGCATATACTCGATTTGTCGTTGCTATTCTGGCTCAGGCATTGCGTCAATAGAAAGGCCATCCCATGAACATGAAAACTCTCGTCGTCGTCGTGATCGCCGCCGCGTTGTTCGCTCTGGCAGGCTGCACCCCCCAGACCCCCGAAGACGCGATGGCCAAGTTCTGCACCAGTGTGCAAAGCTTCGACACCGCTGTTCAACAGCTCCAGCAGATCACCCCGGAAACCACCGTGGGCGACGCCAAAGCGGCCCGCGCGACCGCGGCCGACGCCTGGCAGCAGGTCACCCGTTCCGCGGAGAAGCTGGCCGATGCGCGGGTGGAGAGCATCCAGGAGGCGTGGACCACCCTGGAGCGCACTGTCGATTCTATCTCGAAGGGAGATACCCTGGCTGAGGCCGCGGCTGGGGTTGTGGCCTCGGCCACCCAGGTGCGCGCCGCCGTGGCCCAGGTGGGCAGCGTCTCCTGCCCTGAGCTCAGCCTGGGCGCAGCCGCCGCGCCGCCGGCCGCCGAGGCGCCGATCGGCGCAGCCGCCCCTGAGGCCACTGTGGCCGCGCCGCAAGCCGCGACGAATGTCTACACCGGCGCGATTCCCCTCTCGGACGGCGCTGCCCAGGATCTGACGCTCACCCTGCACCCCAACGGCGAGGCCTCGATGGTTTTTGGCGCTGCGGGCCCCGCTGAGGATGCACGGATCTTGGTGGGCTCGTGGAGCGAAAACGCCGACGGCGCGATCAGCGTGGCGTTGGATCGTCTGGAAGATGGCCCCGAGCTGGCCCTTGCCGAAACCTTCCTCTTCAACCGGCAGGATGGCCAGCTCGTGGCTGTGGAGTACAACAGAGAGGTTTACGGCCCGTCGGGCTTCACCATGCAGACGTCTGTGCAGGCGGCGGCTCTCCCTGTGGACAGCGCCGCGATCACCAGCACGGTGAGCACGCCCATCACCGCGACGACCGGGGCCGCCGCGGCCCCGGCTGAGGCTGGCGCCGCAACGCAGCCGGCCGGCGGCCTGGTGGGGACGGTCTGGCAGCTTCAGCAGATGCAACAGGGCGTTGCTGTCACCACCGTGCCCGATCCCAGCCTTTACACGCTGACCCTGGCCGAGGATGGAACCGCGCAAGCCACGGCCGCGTGCAACGTTGGCAGCGGAAGCTATCAGACAAACGGCAGCAACATCAGCATCCAACTGGTGTGGAGCGCCGCCTCCTGTGCGCCGCCCGCGCTGGATCGCCAGTTCGCCACCTATCTGAGCTACGCCAACGCCTTCCAGGCGCAGGATGGCGCGTTGGTGATCTACTTCAACAACAGCGCGGGGCAGATGCTTTTTGCTGCCGGTCGCTGACCGGCCTGCGGTCGCCGGTCAACTGGCCAGCTCGGCCAACTGGCCGGCGACCGCTCCCTCCAACTGCGTCAACAGATCGACATAGCTCTGGGCCGGCGTGATCGACTGGAGCTCGCTCAGAAGGAACATCACCCAGGACGTCCACTGGTCCTGGGGCTTCAGGGTGATCAGCTCCGCTGCGGTTTGCAGCATTTCGGTGATGGTGTGATCGTAGGGTTGGTCGGTCATGGAGAAAACTCCTGGGGTGTTCAGCGTTTCTTGAGCAGATCGCGGATTTCGGACAGCAGCTTAACCTCATCCGAAGGACCGGCGGGGGCTGCGGCGGCCTCTTCCTTCTTGGATTTTTCCTGCATCTTGTTGATGCCGCGCACCATGAAGAAGAGCACCAGGGCAATCAGCACGAAGTTGATGATAGCCTGGATGAACAGGCCATAGGCGACAGTAGCGTCCCCCACCTGAATGGCCATAGTGGTGAAGTCGGCGCCGCCCATCAGGACGCCGATCAACGGCATGATGATGTCATTGGTCAACGAGGTCACGATAGCTGTGAACGCGGCGCCCAGAATGACGGCTACTGCCAGGTCAATCACATTGCCCTTGGCGATGAACTTGCGAAACTCAGCAAACATCAAGGCACTCCTTTCGCGAGGAGGCGCAACCGATGAAATGTTGCGCCGGTGTCTGTGTGATGATCCACAATCGTCGTTCTCGATTGTACCGGAATCTGCCCAATGCAGCAAATCATCGGCGACAAGAGCGCCGTTTCCAGGTTCGCCGCCCGGTCGAGGCTTGTGCCGGATTCGCCCCATCTGGGACATGCGCCGCGCCGGCTGGAGCCTGGAGCCTGCGCCGATGGAGACCTTTGTGGTCAGGCTCTCTTGCGCAGCTTCGATCCTTGAGGTACACTGACGGACATGAGTGAACTGCCCCTGACCGCATCCACCCCCGCTGCTCTGGCGTCGCCCTCCCCACCCGCTCCCCCGGTGCTGGCGCTGGTCGTCGACCTGTTCTTCGCCACCCGCCTGGCCGATGTGATCGGCCGGCAGGGCGGCCAGCCGGTGCTGGCCGCCACGGCCGGCGAGTTTCGCCAGGGGCTGGAGCGCTGGCCAGTGCTGATTCTGCTGGATCTGCACGCCATTCCGGTCGAGGAGGCGCTGGCCGAGGTGCGCCGGGCAAAGCTGTTGCCCCAGACCAGGCGGATCCCCATCTACGCCTTCGGCAGCCACCTGGCGGCTGACCTGCTCAAGGCAGCGCGCCAGGCTGGCTGCGATCACGTCTGGGCCCGCTCGCGTTTTGTCAACGAGCTGCCCCAGGTGGTAGCCGCGGCCATCGATCCGCCGCCGACCTATCCCGCCGGCTGGGATGACCCGCCGTCGGCCGCGTTTCTGCACGGGGTGGCGCTTTTCAACGCCGGCCAGTTCTACCAGCAGCACGACGTCTTCGAGCAGCAGTGGATGGAGGAGCCGCGGGCGATCCGCGAGCTCTACCAGGGGGTGTTGCAGATCGGCGTGGCGCTGCATCAGGTGGAGCGCGGCAACTATCGCGGCGCGATCAAGATGCTGCGCCGTGGCCTGCCCCGCCTGCGCAGCCTGCCCCCGGTCTGCCAGACGCTGGATGTGGCCGCCCTGCGCCGCGAGGCCCGCGCCATCCACGATGAGCTGGTTGCGCTGGGGCCGGAGCGCCTGGGGGACTTTCCCGTGGAAAAGCTACAGAGGGTGAAGCTCAGGTTGGTGACGGTCGATCGGCCTCCGGCTGTGCCAGTCGCGCCCTGATAGGGCGTCCTGCTTGACCCCCTGCCCGCGCCCGCTGGCTGGGCGGTGTCTCATGGAATTGCTGCGCTGCGTGGCGTTGCCAAATTGCCCCGCTCGTGCTACACTTACGCTCCCATCCCATCCACTGAAAGCCTAATTCGATGACCCATAACGCCCTTGTCGTCTTCAACCCCCAGGCCGGCCGCGGACGCGGCCATAAGCGCGCGGCCGAGGTGCAGCAGGCGCTGCACGCGGCCGGCATCGCCTTCGAGTCGGTGGTCTCCGAAGGCCGCGGCCACGCCATCGAGCTGGCGCAGCGCGCCGCGCTGGCCGGCTGGGAGCTGATCGTGGCCGCCGGCGGCGATGGCACCGTCAACGAAGTGGTCAATGGCCTGATGGTGGCCGAGGAGGCGGGCGCGCGCAGCCGGCTGGGGGTGATGCCCATCGGCACCGGCAACGACTTTGCGGCCTCGCTGGAGATCCCGCTCCATCTGGGCCAGGCTGCGCTGCGGCTGGCCCAGGGCCACACGCGCCGCATCGACGTCGGCCAGGTCAACGGCCGTTGGTTCGACAACAACGTGGGGCTGGCCTTTGAGGCGATGATCGGCATCGAGGCCCACCGCATCACCTGGCTGCGCGGCCAGCCGCTCTATCTGCTGGCCGTCCTGCGCGCCATGGCCAGCTATCCCCTGCCGGTGGTGGATATCTACAAGGATGACGGCGACCGGCTGGGCAAGCAGATTCTGATGATCTCTGTGGGCAACAACCGACGCAACGGCGGCGGCTTTCTGGTCAATCCCAACGCCGTGCCCGACGACGGCCTGCTGGACCTGTGCATCGTGGATGCTATCCCACGCCGCCAGATCCTGCGCCTGTTGCCCAAGGCGATGAAGGGCAGCCATGATGGCGAGCCGACCGTGGAGCTGGCCCGCAGCACGCGGCTGGTGGTGGAATCCTCTGTGCCCCTGCCCATCCACGCCGACGGTGAGATCGTGAACAACGAGGGGCTGCGGGTGGAGGTGACGCTGGCGCCGGGCCGGCTGGAGGTGGTGGTGTAGACGCGCGGATAAGGGGGAGATGAGGAATGGAAAGAAGTACCTGTCAGAAAAACACGTCGCGGGCTGGCTCGGTCGGCCCCATCCGGGGTGCTGCGCAAAGACCGGCCAGAGCACCAAGTTAA
>JACSRL010000161.1 GCA_014879765.1 Anaerolinea sp.
TTGTCGACTCCTTAGCGGTATTATACCGCGGGTGCAGTCGACTCAGTGTAAGCGCGTAACCCGTAACCCGGAGGCGCTTACAGCATTCCGGTTACGAGTTACGAGTTACGAGTTACGCATCACGCCTCACGCCATACGCCTCACCTCAGCCGCCAATAGATCTCCTCGCTGGTGCGATAGAGCGCCAGCTCCAGCTCCGGGCTCCAATGGCCGGGGTCGCCGCGGTTCTCGCGCAGCAGGGCGATGCTTTCGGCGTCCCCCACCACGGCCAGCGCATCGGTGGCTTTGCGCTGCAAATAGAGCTGATCCTCGCGGGTGAGGTACTTGAAGCAGGGTATGGCCTCGGCGTTGGGGCAGCCCATGGCGATGCGCTCCAGCAGCGGCTTGTCGTTGCGGTCGGCCAGCCGCGCCAGCGCGTCGATGGCCACGGCCGCCAGCTTGGCGTCTTTGGTCTCCAGCATGCAGCGTCGCAGCAGAAAATCACGCGCGATCGGCGCCTGCCAGCGCATCAGACCGATCAGATAGGCCAGCGACTTGTAGTGCTTCGTGCATTCATCGTCGCTGCGGATAGTGGCCGCCTCGTCGCGGAAGAAGGGATCCAGCACCGCGCCCTGCACCGCCGGCAGGTCGATGGTGGCCAGGGCGTAGGTCACAGCCCACAGAGTCGCCTCGTCCAGCTTGTGGCGCAGGAACGCGTCGGCCAGCTCCGCCAGGGCCAGCGCAGCCTGCTCCTGCCGGTCGGCGCGCAGCTTGAGCTGCATGTGCAGATCGCCCAGCGCCAGCGCGGCCAGGCCTTGCGCGCCGGTGTTGTCGGTCTGGCGCAGCCAGCCGGCCAGCGCCTCCACGTCGTTCTCCTGCCAATAGCCCAGCAGCTTGATCAGCAGCGGGTCGATGGGGGTCAGCAGATCGATCTGCGTCGCCTGGTTCAGGCGCAACAGGCCGATAACCGCGGCCATGCGCACGTTGCTGTAGTCGAAATCAGGCTGCTGGCGGCGGTCCTGGCGCGGCTTGCCGTAGGCCGTGTGGGCCAACTGTTCCAGCGCCGGCCGGGTGGCGATCTGGCCCAGCAGGTTGGCCGCGCGGCTGCGCTGCACCGAGTTGGGCTCATTCTGGTTGTTCAGCCGCCAGATCAGCGCCGCGGTGACGGTCTCAGTCAGGTTGCTCAGCGTGCGGGTGGATGGCCCCGCGGGCGGAATCTCCGACAGGCAGCGGGCGGCCAGGAAGGTGCGGTCGCTCTCCAGCAGATTCATGCCATAGACGATCGCGGCCAGGAATTCCTCCAGGGCGCGTGTGTCGTCGGCCATCAGGCCACAGGCAAAGATCAGCGTCTCTTCCCACCAGTGCAGCCGCGAGAGCCGGCCCAGCGTCGAGGTGATGTCATCCAGCCGGCGCATGCGGTCGTTGCGCTGCACGATGGCCTGGGCGCAGCAGTAGGCCTGGATGCGGCTGTAGGCGAAGCGCAACTGGCCGCGGCCCTCGATGGCCAGCAGCTTGCTCTGCACCAGCGCGTCGGTCAGCTCTTCCAGGCCATACTCGCGATCGCCGCGGATCTGCTTCATCAGGGTGAAGGCTTCGTCCAGCGGCAGGGTGGAGGTGAAATTGGTCTGCATCCGCCAGGCCAGGGCGTAGAGGATGCGCTCCACATGTTCGATCACGGCCCCCTGGCGGGTCAGCGAACGCTGCTGGTTGCCATCTGCCAGGGTTTCACATGCCTCGGCCAGCGCGTCGCCCACCATCTGCTGCAAAAGCTCGCTGCGGGAGCGCGGATAGTGGCCGCGCCGGGCGCTTTCCACCAGTTTCAGCATGAACCAGGGCACGGCCGCCAGGTCGTAGAGCCCCGACTGATCCAGGCAGTGCATCAACGGCAGGCCGGCCGGGTCATCGGCCGGCCGTCCTTGCAGAAAATGGCGCAGCTTGCGCCGGTCCAGCGGCTGCAGGATCAACACGTGCAGATCGACGCCGGCAAACAGATCCTGCACCAGCCGTTCGGGATGGATGCCGAAGATGTACTGGTGCTGGGGGTAGCGCTCGGCGAAGAGGCGCAGTTGCTTGAGCACGATCAGCAGGTCCGCGTCGGTCAGGCTGTCGTCGTCGTGGAAGACAAAGCGCAGGATGGGGGAGCGGCCGGCCAGCAGGGCGGCGCACTGGCGCGGGTCCAGCTCGCGCCAGTGGCGGCGCAGCGCGGCGCGCACCATGTCGCCGATGGGATCGTTGGCGCCGAACTCGCTCGCGCGTGTGCGACCGAAGCTGACGTAGACCGGCACGATCGGCTGGGCCGTTTCCGGCGCCAGCGAGTCCTGAGCCGTCTGCCAGACGATGCGCCGGAGCTGGGTGGTGCGGTTGGCGCCGTAGCCGCCGGCCAGCGCCACCATGGTGGGCGGCGCGCCGGCCTCGGCCGGGTAGATCTGCGCCAGCGCCTGCATCACGTCGATGGTTGCGGTCGGCTCCACCGGCTGGGCGTCGAAGCGCTGCACGCTCTGCTGGCCGGTGATGTGTACCACCTCCACGGGCAGCGGCAGATAGTTCTGGCTGGCCGGCGCAAACCAGGCGAAATCCTCGTCCGCGCAGATGGCAGCCAGCGCGGCGCGGGTCGGGCTGGCCGTCAGCAACTGGCCATCGGTCAGGCGGGTGAAGAGCACGGGGATGTGAGCGCCGGGCCAGCGGCCGGTGAGCATGGCCGCGCGCGCCTGGTTGGCGGCCAGATCCACCCGGCCATGGCTCAGCAGTTGGCGGTAGAAGACCACAGCAAAGGCGCGCGTGCTCTCCACTGGCGCCAGATCCTGCATGGCCAGCACCGCCGGTGCGCCCGCCCGCACCAGCCGCGGGGCAAAGGCCGCAAACGCGTCGGTGGGGCTTTGCGTGGCCGTCTGGCAACTGGCCAGAAAGACCAGCCGCAGGGTGGGGGCCTTTTCCCCCGCGGCGCCAGTTGTTTCCTGGGGAAAGGCCGGTCCGCCGGCCGGCGCGCCGCCGTCGCGCAGATGGCGCGCCAGCGCCTGGGCGTGCTCGTCGGCGTAGACGAAATGCAGTTGGTTGTTGCGGTTGGCCAGGACGATGGCCGCCTCTTGCTTGCTCTTGCTCCACACGCCGTGCGCGATGATGTGCAACACGTGCGCGCCCTCCAGCAGCGCGGCCTCGATGGCCTCCAGGGTACAGGGCTGCGGCAGCAGGCGCAGCTCCACCGGCAGCCCGGCCAGCGATTTTTGCAGCGCCTCCCATTCCTCCTTCACGTTGATGTTGGGCAGGCCCCAGCTCTCCAGGTTGGCGGGGTCGGCAATGGCCACCAAAATCTTGAGCCGGTGCGCGGCGGCCGGCGGGGGATCGTCCTGCGGGTCAGGGATGTAGCGGGAGAAGGGGGTGGCGTCGGCCGCGGCCAGGTTGACCCCCGCGTCCCCCTCGCCCGGCTCGTAAAGCAGCTCCCAGGGGATCGGGTGCAGCTCGGCCGCGTCGTCGTCGATGCTCAGGCGGATGCGGCGCTGCGGCGCCGTGCCCCGCAGCATGGCCCAGGCGTTGGCCACCGGGTCATCCCCCAACAGCAGCTCGAACAGGCTGCGGCCGGCGTCAGCCCCTGGCGCGGCCGGTTTCCACTGGGCCACAGTTGGTTTGACATAACCCCGGCGAAATTCCAGGCGGCCATCCAGGGTCAGCTCGATGGGATAGCCTTGCTCCTCGCGCTTGAGGATGCGGATCAGCAGGTCGGCGTAGGGTGACGTAGGCACGGTGTGGACCTCCGGGGCGGTGTTGTTTGACATAGCTGATAGTAGCAGAAGTGGCGCGGGCTGTCAACCATGCCGCGCGATTAGCAGCAAAAAAAAGCGTTGACAAATCGTTCCAGCGCGTGCTAAAATTCGTTACCATTCCGCCCGAACCTGTAGCCGCTCAGCCAGTCGTTCAGAAACCGGGTTTTTCTCGTGCGGGCATGGTTTTCGTCTTCGCACGGCCTTTCATGGCGCCATGATCTTGGTCTGCGAGACAAAAACCCGGTTCCCAATGCCCTGCGGAACCGGCGTCGTCGCAGGCGTCAAACCGGCGAATCGCGGATTCGCCGGGAGCTGATAAACTGACGTGAGCAGGTATCCCGTATTCTCATCGGAAGTTGCCGCGGCGCTGCACGCTCAATGCCGCAGCGCGTTGCGCGCGTTTTCGCCGGAGCTGGCCGCTGGGGGCGACCGCCTGCTGGCCATGCACACCGGCGAGCAGTGGCCGGTGGAATGGCACCTGCCCTGGTGGCTGGCCCAGGAGCTGCGGCTGCCCGAAGAGATCTGGCGCGGCCTGACGGTCTGCAACCTGCTGGGGCTGGGCTATGTGCGCCTGCACGATCATCTGGCCGAGGAGACGACGGCTGACGGCCTGACTTCGGGCCGCCAGGCGGTGCTGGCCGCCGCGCTCTGCGAGGCGGCGCTGGCCAGCCAGACGCAGCTTTTCGGCGGGGCGCCGGAGTTCTGGCGCCGCCGCAGCGGCTACATGGCGGCATGGCTGGCGGCTCTGCTGGAGGATGGCCTGCCCCTCAGCCAGCCGGCCGCCCGCTGGCAGGAGACGGAGCTGCTGCGCCTGGCCGACCGCGGCGCGCCGCTGAAGATCACCGCGGCCGGCGCGTGCCTGTTGGCCGGCCGCGCGCAGCGGCTGCCCCTGGTGGAGCAGGCGCTGGATCACCTGCTCACCGCCCAGGTGTTGTTGGATCACGTGGACGACTGGCAGGAAGACCTGGCGCAGGGCCGCGCCAACGTGCTGGTGGCCTTCGCCTCTGACCTGCCCCAGGAGCGCCGGCACGCCGAGGCCAACCAGCGCCGCGTGCTGGCGCTGTTGATGCTGGGCGACCCGGCCGGCTACTGGCAGCATGTCCAGCGTCATCTGGCCCGGGCCGGCGCGCTGGCTGAGGCGATCCCCTGCGCAGGTCTGGCCCGCTTCATCGCCGCACAGGCCGAGGATGCCGACCTGGCCTGGCAGCGCCTGATCGGCGACGCCCGCGGCCATCTGGCCGGCGCGGTCGGCCGATTGCTCGATGAACCGCACCCGCGGGTGGGCCAAACGCTGTAACTGTTCAGGTGCCGGGCACTTGCGCTTGACTTAGATGCTACGTGAAGTGCCCGGCACCTACGGCTGAATAGTCACAACCGAAGTTTGGAGATGTTTGCAACAGGAGACCCCCATGTTAGAAGGAAACGATCTCGAACGGCTCATCGGCTATGCCCTGCTGGCCGACAACAAGTTCCGCAAATCGCTGCTGGCCGATCCCCAGGCGGCCGCGGCCACCATCGGCGTCACACTCAGCGACCAGGAGGCGGAGTACATCCGCAACACGGTCACGCTGCGCCGGCTGAACGCCATGGCCAAGAGCGTACACGACTGGATGCCGCCGCGCTCGGTGGGCAACTGGCAGGCGCAGCCGCTGCTGCCTGGCCGCTGATCGGCCTCACCCCACGTCTTCTGCTCCGACCGAGCCTTCGCTGCTCTGGCCGGTCTCCGACCGAGCCTTCGCTGCTCTGGCCGGTCTCCGACCGAGCCTCTGCTGCTCTGGCCGGTCTCCGACCGAGCCAGGTTGCGCTGATTGCCGGACTCCGCCTTACCGCACCCCCAGCAGCGGCAGCATATAGGTGCGCACCAGCTCGTTCAGCACGAAGTAGAGCAGCGGGCTCATGGCGGCCAGCAGCACGCGCAGCGCCGCGCTGGCGTTGCGGAAGGGCCAGGTGGGCGAGCGGTAGACCGTCGCGCGCAGCCCGATCAACTTCTCCGTGCGCTCCGACAGCTCTTGCAGCGTCTCGTTGCTGACCTCGCCGCATTCCATCAGCCGGGACTGGCAGCCGGCCAGCTCCTGGCTGATGCGCGCGGTGACGCGGCCGCGCGCCTGGCTCATCTGGCGGTGTACCCCTTGCAGGGGGAAGATCAGCGCGCTGAGGCTGGCCAGCGATGCCACAACCAGCACGGTGTATTCCAGCACATCGCCGGGCGCGCCCAGCAGGATGACGAACAGCAGAATGGTCACAGCCACCGTCAGGCTGTGGCGCAGGCTCAACCGGCCAAAGGGGAGCACGTCGTTGGGATCCAGCGTGTTGATCGCCAGCGGCTGGCTGGCCAGATGTCCCAGCCCCCAGCCGAAGCGCACGGTGCTCCACACCAGGGCCAGTCCCGCCCAGGCAAAGATCGTGTAGGCAACGATGGTCAACAGCGCCCGCGGCAGGTCGGCCGGCAGGCGCAGCGTCGCCATCATCGGGTAGGGCAGGCGCAGCAACACGAACCACGCCACGACCATGGCCAGCGCCAGGAGCAGAATCACCCCTTCGACCCGTCGGCCGGTCTGCACGATGCGCTGTACCGCCGTGTCGTAGGCGGCATCGTCGATCTGCACGGCCGGCCGGAGCTGGGCCAACTGCGGCAGCGCGCTGCGCTTCAGCGTGCGCAGCGCCAACAGCATGTAGACCGTCAGCGCGGGCAGCGCCAGCCGCAGCGCCAGGTTGCCGGGGGTGAACAGGCGACTGACCTCGCTCAGCAGCGCCTGTTCCATGGCCTGCTCGGTCAGCACCACCCCGCCCAAAGCCAGAGCAACCGCCCAGTAGGGCAGGGGGAGCCTCTCCAGCGTCAGCTCGGCCAGATGCCGCCATCGTGCGCAAGAGGCTGCTGCTGATTCGCCGCTGCTTGCTGTCATGGTCACGGTTCCGGGGGAGAAAGGGGAGCGTCAGGGGGCGCGTTCATCCTGCGGCGGCGCTTCGGGCGGCGTGCTGCGCCGGGAGCGGCTGCGCCGGTTCAGCGGGCCGGGCTCGATGATGGCCAGCACAGCGATCACCACAAAGGCAAGGATAATAACTACCGCGAGAATCTGCCAGATCAGCATC
>JACSRL010000158.1 GCA_014879765.1 Anaerolinea sp.
AGCGGCGACGAGTTGTTCTGCATGTACCAGCCGGGCAGGTTGGTGATGTCGTCGAAGCCCTCGCTGAAGCTAGCCGGCGAGGTGTAGGCCAGCGGGGCCGGGCCGCTGCTGGAGCTGCCGCGGCTGCCGGTGGCGCCGGCGATTGGGGCCGACACCGCGGCATTGGGCGCGTTCGGCTGGACCAGCACCACGGCCGGCTCCTCGGCGATGGCCCAGGTCAGCGTGCCGCCGCCAGTGTTGCCCACGTTCAGCGGCTGCGTGGTCGTGGTGTTGGCCGGCTGGGTCGCGGCCAGGCTCAGCGGGTTGACGTTGATGTTGGGCGGTTGCTGCGTCTGTTCCACGGTCAGCGTCACCGGCACCACCACCAGCTCGGTCCCGTTGCCGGGGCCGGGGTCGGGGTCGTTGCTGTCCACGCACAGGTTGGCGTTGTAGACGCCCGCGGCCAGGCCGGTGGAGTCGAAGCCCACGGTCACCGGGGTGCTGCCGCCGCCCGCGGTCGAGCCGCTGGTGGGGGCAACGGTCAGCCAGGGCACATCGGCCGGCGCCGAGCAGGTGGGCGCCCCGCCGCCGATGGTTCCGCTCAGGCGGAAGAGCAGGTCAGGGGCAGTGCCGACGCCGCAGGTAGCGACGCGTGCGCCCCAGTTGGAGCAAGAGGTTCCGAAGCCGCCGCCGGGGTTGCGCCAGGCCGAGACGCTGTTGGACTGCACCGTGCGCTCGGTCCAGCCCCACTGGCCGCCGGCGCCGAAGTCCATGCGCGCCTGCACGGAGACCCAGTAGGTTCCGGCCGGCAGCACCGCCGGCGTGCTCAGCGCGATGGTGAAGGCGCCGCCGGACTCGCCCGACGGAACGCCCAGTGCGCTGTAGACCTCAGTGCCGGGCAGGCCGGCGCTGTCCTGGTAGAAGTAGACATTAGCCGCCGTCGACGGACCGGCGCCGTTCCAGTAGGCGCCCGCCACGTAGACCTCGTCGATGGTCCACGAGCCGTCGCCAGCCGGGATCACGAAGTCGTCGGCCGCCTGGTTGTCAAAGGCGTCGTTGGCCGCCTCGAAGTCCTGCGAGGTGATGGAGTCGGCGCCGGGGTTGTTGGTCTGGTCGTAGAGCACGACGTTGGGGCCGGCATAGGGGGTGATGGCGCCGGCGGCGGCGCCGCTCTTGGTCAGCGCGGCCTGGGGCGCCTGGGCCGCGCCGCTCGCTGCCCCACCCGTGCCGGCCAGGGGACCGACCACCTGCACCGGGATCAGCGCCGGTTCCTCGACGATGCTCCAGGTCAGCGTGCCGCCGCCAGTGTTGGCCACGTTCAGCGTCTGGCTGGTGGTGGTGTTGGGCGGCTGCGTGCTGCTCATGCTCGACGGACTCACGTCGATGTTGGGCGGTTCACCGGTGGGCTGGCAGGCGGTCACCGTGACCTCGTCCACCTGCCACCACCAGTCCCAGGTGGCGTTGCTGTAGTTCCAGCGCAGCATGGTGTTGGCCTGGCCAGCGCCTGCGAAAGGCTGTTGGACCAGCAGCGGGCCGCGGTGGTCTTCGTCCCAGGTGAGCACGTTGGCCCAAGTGGCCCCACCGTCGGTGCTGAGCTCCAGATAAGCCAAATCGCCGCCTGTGGCGAGGTCATTGTAGTCGGTGTAGTAGCTGACCCGCGGGTCGGTCAGCCCGGTCAGGTTCAGCGCCGGCGTCCACAGTTGGGCGTTCATCACGCTGCCGGAGCCGCAGGCGTCGCTGTCAGCGGTGGCGAAGAGGCCGCTGCCGCCGGTCAGGTTGCCATTGGCGCCGGGATCGGTGTTGGTCCAGCCGGGCACACCAGGAGCCACACAGCCGGTGGTGGTGTTGGGCGCCGCCCAGCCGGCCGGCGGGAAGCTGCCGGAGAAAGACTCGGTCAGCAGGGTGACCTCCGAGCTGCCCACGGGACAGCGGTTGGGGATCACGGTGACGGTGGCTGTGGCCGTGGTCGTGGCCTGGCCGCCGGTGGCGTTGTAGGCCAGCCAGGTGCCGACGTTGGTGGTGGTGGCGTTGGCCACGTAGGGGATATTCAAGCCCAGGGCGACGGTGTTGACGCTGGCGCCAGGGGCCAGAGCATAGGCCGTGCCGGTGAAGATCGTCCCCAGAACCGAGTCGGTGAGGGTGTGCAGGCCGAATGCCACCGTGCCGGTGTTGGTGACAGTGTAGCAGTAGTAGACCGTCGTGCCCTCAGGCACAGTGATGGCGCTGGTGTTGGCGCAGACGCCGGGGGTGGTGCCTACGGTTTTCTGCAAGGAGATCGACGGGCCGGTGGCGCTGGCGCCCTCGATCACGAAGGGGAAATCCTGCTGGGTGCTGCTGCCAGTGTCGATGGCCGCGCCCCAGGTGGTGTTAAACTGCATGCCGTTGGCGCCCGGCTTCTGGGTCTGTCCCAAAATCGTCACCGGCGGCGCCCAGGGGCCGGAGCTCAGCGTGCCGCCGGTCTGCCAGTCGAGCCAGTAGGTGCCAGCCGGCAGGACGGTGTTGACCGTCACCACATCGGCCATGATCGGCCGGGCAGAATCCCCTATGCCGGTGTCTAACACGCGGTAAATGTTTGAGAAGCTGCTGCCGGCCAGCCGGTTGGTGCTGGTGTCGCCGAAGACGATGTTGCCGACGCCGGGCACGCCATCCCAGATGCGCAGGTTGACGTTGTTGATGGTCGACGTGGTCGTCGACCCGGTCTGGTAGGCGTAGAAGGTGATGGTGCTGATGTTCCAGCCGCCGGCCGGGACGGTAAAGTCGTCGGCGACACGGAGGCCGGCGGTGATGGCGTGGCCGAAGCCGTAGGTGCTGTTGCCCAGTCCGGTCTGCACCGCGCTGGCGTTGGCGCCGCCGGCGCCGCCGCCGGGGTGGGTGATCAAGGTGCCGTTGTCGTAGAGCACGGCCGCGGGGTTGACGGAGGCGGGCGCAACCCCTGAACCTTTTTGGGCCAGCTCAAGATCGAACGCTGTGGGCCGCGCGGGGTTAGCGACGGTTTCCTGAGCCGCTGGCCCATCGCCCTGAGCCGCCGCACTGATGGGCAGCAGGGCAGCCAGCAAGGTCAGGATCATCAGCAGATAGATGAAATTCTTGCGTTGCATGTCTGAAACACTCCTTAGTTAGTCGTCAAGACCAAAGGAAACGAACACGACGGGGCCGCTCATACGAGCAGGCTGGCAACATCAACCGCTGTCCCATACGGATAATAGTTGCGGCACCTCCTTCTTTCGCTGGAATCGGACGCGGACCGGTGACAACAGCAGGCTGTACACGCAGTTGCGCGGCCTCGATGCGGCGAGCGCCGGCCACCCAGGTCGGCAAACACCTCTCAGAGCCATCACATTGTCGGGGTGACCTGCCGGCCGGCGTGCTCGACGTTGAGACGAGCCGGCTTTGGCTGAGAGCAGGTCGATGAGGAGAATTGACAATCCGATTTTAACGCATAATCGACAGATGGTCAAGTGCTTTCTGACATTTTCAGCGATTCCAATGCCGAACATGAGGAAGCCTCCCGACAGCGCAGGGCCGCCGAGAGGCTTCTTGCTGGAAACGGGGCGCCAGCCGCCCTGCTGCGGCGTCCGATCAGGCCGCGGGCGGCTGTCACCTGGAGGAGGGAAGCTAGTTGCGCCGTCGTCGCCAGACGAAGGCCGCGCCCAGCGCGGCGGCCGCGGCCGCCGGCAGGGCCGTCAGCGGCAGGCCGGTCAGCGGCGCCGCCGGGCTGGCGCTGACGCTGGCCACGGTCACCGCGCTGGGGATCGGCTCGCAGGCGGTCACCATCACGCTGTCCACCTGCCACCACCAGTCCCAGGTGGCGTTGCTGTAGTTCCAGCGCACCACGGTGTTGGCCTGGTTGTCGGCCGCGAAGGGCTGCACCACCTGCAAGGGGCCGCGATGGTCCTCGTCCCACGTCAGCAGATTGCTCCAGGTGCTGCCGCCATCGGTGCTGAAGTCCAGCATGCCTGTTTCACCACCAGTACCCAGGTCGTTGTAGTCGGTGTAGTAGCTGACCTGCGGGTCGGTCAGCCCGGTCAGGTTCATCGGCAGGGTCCACATCTGGGCATTCATCACGCTGCCGGAGCCGCAGGCGTCGCTGTCAGCAGTGGCGAAGAGGCCGCTGCCGCCGGTCAGATTGGTGTTGGCGCCGGGGTCGGTGTTGGTCCAGTCGGGCACGCCGGGCGCGCCACAGCCGGTGGTGGAGTTGGACAGCAACCAGCCGGCCGGCGGGAAGATACCCTCGAACGCTTCGTCCAGCAGGGTCACTTCCCGGTAGCCCACAGGGCAGCGTCCGGGCGGTTCCACGGTCAACGTCACGGGCACGACTACCAGGTCGGTCTCGTTGCCGGGGCCGGGATCGGGGTCGTTGCTGGTGACGCAGAGGTTGCCGGTATACGTGCCGGGGGCCATGCCGGTGGAGTCGAAGGTGACGGTGACATCGGTGTCGGTGCCGCCGGCGTTGGCGCCGTTGGTCGGGCTGATGGACAGCCAGGGCAGGTCCGATGGCGCATCGCAGGCCGGACCGCTGGGAACAGCGTCCAGCATCACGTCGTCGACGAAGAAGTTACTCAATGCTCCACCAGCGCCGAAGATCTCCGAATTGAACTGCACGATGTGGGCGCCGCCGTCGGCCCAGGCGCTGACATCTACGGTAACCTGGCGGTAGCCCAGAGTGCCGCACTCCGGCGCAGCGCCGTTGGTGGACCAGACCTGGGTGCCGTCGATGTTGGCCTCCAGATAGTCGTTGGCGTCGCCGGAGCAGACGAACTGCTCCACCCAGAAGCTGAGGGTAGCGATGGAGCTTCCGGGGATGATGACGCTCTGCGAGACACTGCCGGCCTCATAGGTTCCGATGCCGCCGAACCAGGCCCACCAGGCGCCGGTGCGCGGGCCGGTGCCTGTGCCGGTGCCGCAGCCGGGCACATCGCACACGGGGGTGCCGAAGTTGGTGGATGCCTCCGTCCAAAAGCCGCTGGGGGTGCCAGTTTCGAAGCTGCCATCCTGGATCAGGTCTACCTGCGGCGCGGCCAACAGGTCAGCCATCTCCTTTGCACTGCGCTGAACGGGGGTGCTGCGCCCCAACCGCTGCGGGACTGCGCCGGGATTGGGCGCAGTGGGCGGGTTGGCTGGAGGCGGCGCGTTGTCTTCGAAGATGCTCCAGGTCAGCATGCCGCCGCCGGTGTTGCTGATGGTCAGCGTCTGCTGCACCTGTACGTTGGGCGGCTGGGTGCTGGCCATGCTCAGCGGGTCGACGTAGATGTTGGGGTCGCCGCCCTGCTCTGGCAGAATCCATGCGCCGCCGGAGAACACCTCCGACGAAGTCCAGGGGTTGTTCAGCGGCGTGGCGTATGCGCCGGCCGTGAAATCCCAGACGTAGATGTTGCCCGGTTCGTCGGTCACCAGGTAGGCAAAGCCGTCGTCGCTGACCGCCAGGCCATCGATGTCGGTCTGGCCGGTGGGGTAGGGGGCGATCAGCGTGCCGGTGCCGTCCGGGTTGATGCGGAAGAGGCCGGAGCCGAAAGGCGTGGTGTCGTCGTTGGTGGCGTAGAACTCGCCGGTGTTGGGATCGGCCGCGAAACCGCCCAGGTCGAAATCGCCGTCGGCATAGTCGATGTGGACGGTAGCCACCAGGGTGGTGGTGTTGATGGCCCAGATGGCCTCGTTGGCGATGTTCTTGACGCCGTAGAGCTGGCCGTTGTAGAAGGCAAGGCCCACCATGGACTGGGTTGCACCGGCTGGGTCGGTGATGGTCCCCAGGGTGGTGACCGTCAGGCTGCCCACCTGCCATGAATAGAGCGTCGACCCGTTGTTGACGTAGACGATGTCGTTGACGGCGTCGTAGGCCGAGCCCCAGATCTGGACGCCCAGGGCGTGCGGGGTAAAGGCATTGGTGGAAGGATCAACGGTGTAGGCGGGCACGGTGGCGTCGTCGACGCCGATGAACAGGGGCGAAACGCCCCCCTGGGGGGAGATGGCCATGGCGCCCGGCGGCACAGCGGGGGATTGTTCGGCGGCCAGCGCTTTGGCCTGTTCCAGAGCAGTCTCGGCGTCGGTGTCGCCGCCCTGCGCCACAGCGGCCGCGGGCAGCATGAACACCACAAGTATGGCCAGGACCAGCAGGTGAACGAGAAGCTTGCGTTGCATGGAAATACCTCCGGGGAACATTCAGTAGAAGTAACTGCTCAGGTGCCAGGCACTTTTGAGGCGATTTGCAGACAGAATTACCTCCGACGACGTTGCCGCAAACGCAGATTCAAGTGCCTGGCACCTGGCTGAGCAGTTACCAGTAGAAATCGGAATCGTTCAGGAATCGGGGGTGCAACGGGGGGAACCGATGATGGGCATGCGCCGGGCAGCCGTGGCTGGCATCACCTCCTTTGGAATCTGATGACAACAAAGAAACAAGCGTGGCGCTATTCTAACGCAAAAGTTCGCCGCGCACAAGTCAAAAGAAACGTAACTGCTCAGCCGGCGGGCCAACCATGACATGGTGTGTTTGAAATGGGTGTGTTTGAATCTGGTTGAACGACATAGGTGGCCAGCGTAGGTCGAGTAGGGCCAGGCGGCGTCTGTCTCGCCAGGTACTTGAACGCGGCCGCCTCCTGGGCGCCGAGAGCCGCCGCCTGGCCCACTCGACCTACGCTAACCAACTCATTTCAAACACGCCCTGTAACTGCTCAGCCAGTCGTACAGAAACCGGGTTTTTCTCGTGCCGGCATGGTTTTCGTCTGCGCAACGGCCTTTCATGGCGCCATGACCTTGGTCTGCAAGACAAAAACCCGG
>JACSRL010000156.1 GCA_014879765.1 Anaerolinea sp.
GTGGCCGACCGCCTCTGTGGGGCCGTTGCCAATCCAATCATCCGAAATGCGCAAGAGCGCAGGCAACTTTCAGCCATCGGTGCCTGGTTGGACAAGCGCGGCTATCGAGTGATCGATCCAGGGAGCCAATTCGCACTGAGTGATTTCCCACCAGGCAGATATGGGTTTCGGGTCAATGCGCCGGTGAAACATGGGACTCGTCACGTGAATGTGCCAATCGATGCGGTTGTTATGCCTTTTCACGCTCAACCGGGTGAACTGCCCGTGCTGATCGAAGCTAAATCCGCTGGGGATTTTACCAACACAAACAAGAGGCGCAAAGAGGAAGCCGCCAAGAACGCTCAGTTGCGTGACACATACGGTGATGCAGTCAGCTACATACTTTTTCTATGTGGCTACTTTGACACGGGCTATCTGGGCTACGAAGCTGCCGAGGGCATCGATTGGGTGTGGGAGCATAGAATCGACGACCTGGCCGAGTTGGGGCTATAGCCGATGGCAGTTCTCAGATCAAATTTCGCCATTGAGGATCATGAATCTTTGCGCCTGGAGTTGCAGGGTCAACTGGACGCGGCCAAAAGCCAAGACGAGCGCAACCGACTGGGCCAGTTTGCCACACCCACCGCGTTGGCGACAGACATCCTGATCTGCGCTCGCAATATGCTGCCGAAAGATATGATGATCCGTTTTCTCGATCCGGCGTTTGGCACGGGATCGTTCTATTCAGCGCTCAACCGGGTGTTTCCAGCCAGTCGCATTGCCCACGCGGCCGGTTTCGAAATCGATCCACACTACGGACGACAGGCGCGACAGCTTTGGCAGGCGTCATCGCTGAAGCTTGAACTCACAGATTTCACGCGGGCCACACCGCCCGTAGCCGAGGATGAAAAGTACAATCTGCTGATCTGCAATCCGCCCTACGTGCGCCATCACCACATCCCTGCAGACGAGAAGGCCCGATTGCTGGCGCTGGCTCGCCAGGCGACCGGCATCCAGTTGAACGGCCTGGCTGGCCTGTATTGCTACTTCATGCTGCTGTGCCACCCCTGGATGGCCGAAGGCGGTTTGGCCGGTTGGCTGGTTCCGTCGGAGTTCATGGATGTCAACTATGGCCGGCAGGTCAAACGCTATCTGCTGGAACAGGTGACCTTGCTGCGCATCCACCGCTTCCGGCCGGAGGATGTACAGTTTGGTGATGCCATGGTCTCTTCGGTGGTGGTGTGGTTCAGAAAAGAGCCGCCCGCGCCCGGCCACGTAGCCGAGTTCAGCTACGGTGGATCGCTCAACGCACCGACGGTCACACGGCCAATGTCCCTTGACAAGCTGAGCGCCAGCGCCAAGTGGACTGGCATTTCGCTCTCCGCCGAGGTCGAGGATATCTTGCCTGGGGCTGGCGACCTGTTGGATCCCACCTTGGGCGATCTGTTCCAGATCAAGCGCGGCATCGCCACCGGCGCCAACGATTTCTTCGTGATCAGCAAGGAGCGGGCTGCCGAGCTTGGCCTGCCGCGCCAGTTCCTGACCCCGATCCTGCCCAGCCCGCGCTACCTGGAAGCTGACGAGGTGCTGGCCGATGAGGATCAGAACCCCAGACTGACGCCGCAACTCTTTCTCGTCGATTGCAGCCTGCCAGAGGAGAGGCTCCGCCGCGAGCAGCCGGCGCTGTGGCGTTACTTCGATGCCGGCAGGGCGCGCGGCCTTGATCAACGCTATCTGGCGACGCACCGCACGCCCTGGTACGCCCAGGAGCACCGGCCGGCCGCGCCGCTGCTCTGCACCTACATGGGCCGGCAGACCGCAGGCAAAGCCCGACCTTTTCGCTTTATCCTGAACCACTCTCGCGCCACCGCGCCCAACGTCTATTTGATGCTCTATCCCAAGCCGGCGCTGGCGGCTGATCTTGTGCGCAACCCATTCCTGCTCAGGTCGATCTGGGTCGCCCTCAACCGCCTGCCGCCGCAGACGCTGATCAGCGAAGGCCGCGTCTACGGCGGCGGGCTGCACAAGATCGAGCCGGCCGAATTGGCAAATGCGCCAGTCGATGGCATTATGCAGTTGACGCCAAGCATCTCACAAAACCTGGACAAGCAGTTGTCCTTGTTCAGTTCGTAGCCCTTCAGGTGAAACCAGCGTGGACCTGCGCACTCTAATCGACCACATCGACGCTCTCAAAGCCGAGATCGACACCCTGCGCCCTATCGACGCCGAGCAGGAGGCGCGCGTCCGGCAGATGTTGCGCATCGACTGGAACTACCACTCCAACGCGATCGAGGGCAACACGCTGACGCTGGGCGAGACGCGCGCCTTTCTGCTGCACGGCATCACAGCCCAGGGCAAGCCCTTCCGCGACTACCTGGACATCAAGGGCCACAACGAGGCCATCGCCTATCTGGAACAGATGGTGCGCGGGGAGGAGCCGCTGACCGAAGTTGTCATCCGCGAGCTGCACCGCATCCTGCTGGTCGAGCCTTACGAGGCGGACGCGGTGACGCCTGATGGCCGGCCAACCCGGCGGCGTATCGCCATCGGCCAGTACAAGACCGCTCCCAACCACGTGCATACCAGCACAGGCGAGATACACTATTACGCCACGCCTGAAGAGACGCCAGCCCAGATGGGCGATCTGATGGCCTGGTATCGGCGTGAGAGGGAGAGCGGCGCGCTGCACCCGCTGCTGTTGGCGGCGACCTTCCACTACCGTTTCGTGGCCATCCATCCCTTCGACGACGGCAACGGCCGCATGGCTCGCCTGCTCATGAACCTGATCCTGATGCAGCACGGCTTCACGCCCATCGTGATACGGCTGGAGTCCAGGGGCGACTATCTATTGGCCCTGGAAACCGCCGATGCCGGTGATCTGACCGATTTCGCAACGTTGGTCGGCGAGGCGCTGCTTCGCTCGCTGGAGCTGTACCTCAAGGCCGCCCGACACGAGGGCTTGGAAGAACCGGGCGCGTTCGAACGGCAGGTTCTTCGCTTGCGTGAACAACTCGCACGCTACGACGCTTGAGCGTCTTCCATACTTTTCTTCCCAAGGAGTACCACCCGTGACCGCAGCAACCAAACCCCGGCGGGCCCAGGAGGGCCCCAACTGGCGCCAAATCGTCGCCCGTTATCAGAAGTCCGACGTGCGACGCGCCGTTGGGCAGATTTTCACATCTGTCGTGCCCTTCCTGGTGATGATGGTGGTGATGTACTTCAGCCTGCGCGTCTCCTACTGGCTGACCCTGCTGCTGGCCATTCCCACGGCCGGCTTCATGGTGCGCACCTTTATCGTCTTCCACGACTGCGGCCATGGCTCCTTCTTCCCCAACCGCAAGGCCAACGATGTGGTGGGCTTCATCACCGGCGTGTTGACCTTCACCCCCTACTTTCGCTGGCGCCACGCCCACGCCGTACATCACGCCACGGCCGGCGACCTGGACCGCCGCGAGATGGGCGACATCTGGACGCTGACCGTGGACGAATACCTGGACGCGCCGCGCTGGAAGCGGGTCGCCTATCGCATCTACCGCAACCCGCTGATGATCTTCACCGTGGGCGCCTGGCTGAGCTTTCTGGTCTTGCAGCGTATCCCCAACCCCAAGGATGGCAAGCGCGAGCGCTACAGCATCCTGTGGACCGACCTGGCGCTGCTGTTGATCTTCGTGGCGGCCGGTTTCACCATTGGCATGGGCGATTTTCTGCGCATTCTGCTGCCCACCTTCTTCATCGGCACCTCGGTGGGCGTCTGGCTGTTCTACGTCCAGCATCAGTTCGAGGGGGTCTATTGGGAGCGGCATCAGAACTGGAGCTATGTGGATGCCGCCCTGAAGGGCAGCTCCTACTATGAATTGCCCAAGATCCTGCAGTGGTTTTCGGGCAACATCGGCTTTCACCACATCCACCACCTCAGCCCGCGCATCCCCAACTACTATCTGGAGCAGGCCTACAGCGAGAACGAGCTCTTTCACGTCAAGCCCATCACCCTGCGCTCCAGCATGCAGTCGCTAAAGTTCCGCCTTTACGACGAGGAGCACCATCGCCTGGTGGGCTTTGGCTACGTCAAGGAGGCGCGCAAGCTGCGCGCGGCCCGCGCGGTCGCTGCCCAGCCGGCGGCCTGAGCAGTTGGTAACTGTGTAACTGTCAAGAAGTACCATCGCGGGTTGGCTCGGTCGGCCCCGTCTGGGATGCTGCGCAAAGATCGGCCAAAGCACCAAGGCTCGGTCGGCCCCGTCCGGGATGCTGCGCAAAGACCGGCCAGAGCAGTCTCACGTTTCACGTTTCACGCCTCACGCCTCACGCCTCACGCCCATCCATGACCACCAACATCCACTTCGACCTCATCGCCGCCCTTTACGACCGCGCCATTGGCCCGCCTGATCCGCAACGCCTGGCGGCCCGGCTCAAGCTGCCCGCGGCCGGCTGGCTGCTGGACGCGGGCGGCGGCACCGGCCGGGTGGCGGCGCAGTTGCGGCCCCTGGTCGGCCGGCTGGTGATCAGCGACCTGTCCGCGCCCATGTTGGCCCAGGCACGGGAGAAGGGCATCGCCTGCCCGGTGCAGACCCACGTGGAGCGGCTGCCCTTTCCCGACGGCCACTTCGACCGCGTGCTGGCCGTGGACGCGCTGCATCACTTCTCCGATCAGCGGCTGGCCATGGCCGAGCTGGTGCGTGTCCTGCGGCCCGGCGGCCGGCTGGTGATCGAGGAGCCCGACATCCGCCGCTTTCCGGTCAAGCTCATCGCTCTGGGCGAGAAGCTGGCGCTGATGGGCAGCCACTTCTCCACCCCGCAGCAGATCAGCTATCTGATGGCCGCCAACGGCCTGGAGCCTGTGATCGAACAGGATGACGCGTTCACCGCCTGGGTGATCGCCGACAAACAACCCCTCCCGTAGGCCCGACTGCCAGCCGGCCCGATCGTCCCCGATCATGGCCGGCTGGCGGCGGACTCGCGGGTTGCGGGACTGCCGAGAGAGACAGTCGAACTGTCATGAGCCGGCGTCGTTCCCTGCCTGTCAACCTCGCGGCGCTGCTTGTGCTGGCCGGGCTGGTGTTGTTGCTGCGCCTCCCCACCCTGCCGCAGTCGGTGATCGACTGGGATGAGAGCGTCTATCTGCTGATGGCGCGCAGCATGTTGCAGGGCCACGCGCCCTACACCGTCATCTGGGACCACAAGCCGCCCGGCCTCTACCTGCTCTTTGTCCTGGCGCAGCTTCTCTTCGGCCAGACCATCCTGGCCATGCGCCTGCTGGCCGTGATGGTGGTCACCGCGACCAGCTTCTTGCTCTGGCTCTATGGCCACGCGGCGCTGGGAAGCCGGGCCATCGGCGCGTTGGCTGCCCTCTTCTACCTGCTCTTCTCCATGCGAAACGGGGGGCTGGCCAGCAACGCCGAGATCATGTGGGCGCCGTTTACGGTGGCTGCCTTCTTGCTGTTGCGGGCGCGCACCGGCGCGCCGCTGACCATCCAGCCCGGCCGGCGTCTCACCTTCCTGGCCATCGGCCTGCTGATGGGCGTCGCCATCCAGATCAAGACGCTGGCCGGCGTGGAGTTGCTGGCGCTGTTGGCGCTGATCGCCGCCGCGCCGTGGCTCAGCCGGCGCCACGGCCAGCCCGCGCCGGTTAGGCCGGCCATGGCAGCGGCCGGCCTGGTGATGCTGGGCGCGCTGGCGCCGGCACTGCTGGCGGTCGGCGCCTTCATGCGCGCCGGCCACCTGGCTGAGTATCTCTATGCCAATGTTACGGCCAACCTGATCTATGCCCGCAGCGCGCCGCCGTTGACGCTGGCATCGGTGCTTCAGGCGCTGTGGATCCAGATAGGCAGCACCTGGCTGCTTTGGATCAGCGCGCTGGCCGCGCTGCCCCTGGCCTGGCTGGTCCGGCGACGCCAGCCGCGGGTGGCCGTGGAGGTGGCCGTGCTGGGCGTCTGGCTCATGGCCGCCCTGGCCGCGATTCTGCTGGCCGGGCGTCTCTTTCCCCACCACTTCTTGCAGGCGCTGCCGCCGCTCAGCCTGCTGGCCGCGGCCGTCATCGCCCAGGCCGCGCGGCTGGACAACCCCCGGCCGCGCCGCTGGCAGGCGCTGCTGGTCGCTCTCCTGGTTGTCATCGGCCTGGCGCGTCCCCTGGTCGGGCCGGCGCGGCAAAGCGTGGCCGAGCTGCAAGCCCTGGCCCGCCGCACCCCGCGTGTGGAGCTGCTGGTCGGTGTAGCGGACTATCTGCGGCAGCGCATGGCCCCCGACGATTACCTGTACGTGGCCGATGGCCAGCCGATCCTCTACTTTCTGACCGGCGCAGCCATTCCCACCCGCTACGTGCTGCCAGTTTGGCTGAACAACGACCTGGCCCCCATGGCCGGCATCGATCCGCAGGCCGAGCTGGATCGCATCATGGCCCAGCGGCCGCGCTACGTGGTGCTGGCTGAAGAGCCGCCGCGCGGCCCGCCCTTCATGGCCCACCTGCAGCGCTACCTCGTCGACGACTACGTGTTGGAGCGCACCATCCAGGGCATCATGCTCTATCGCCTGAAGTCTTGACCGGCACGGGCGAGTAGGATATGATGCGTAACGAGTGAAACGTGATGCGTGAAACGTGAAGTGTGTGTTTGCGGGTGTTTTTCTGAGCATGTTTTGTTCGTCATGCAGCCCGTAACCCGTAACCCGTAACTCGTAACCCGTAACCCGTAACTCGTAACCCGTAACCCGTAACTCGTAAC
>JACSRL010000155.1 GCA_014879765.1 Anaerolinea sp.
GGCACCGCCACCGTCACCGGCTATGCCGACGATGCCAACTTCAAGCGCTGGGACCTGTTCATCTACCCGACCGGCAATGAAGACGCCATGTCTTGGGTGGCTTCGGGCAGCGAGGCGGGCGAGTTCAGCGTCGATGTGGACACCACCAACTTCCCCAACGGCGAGTACACCTTCAGCCTGCGTGTGGTGACCAACCCCAAGCAGAACTACAGCGAGTACACCACGAACTTCGTCATCGCCAACGCCGAATAACACCGGCCATTCACCAGACAGCAGCGCCCCCAGAGCATCGGCCCTGGGGGCGTTTTTCGTCAGCAGGAAGCCGGTTTCTGACCGGCCGCCTGAACAGTGACCCCAGACCATCGACGAAAGATGCCCAGCTTGACACCATCCGACCACCCTATCCCTTCCGAGGCAACCGACCAGTTGCCTGAGATCGCCCTGGAGAACCTGCCGGCCAGCCTGGCCGCGGCCGTTGCCCGCGCCGGTTGGCCGGCGCTGATGCCCGTCCAGGCCCGCGCCATCCCCTATCTGCTGGCCGGCCAGGACATCATGGCCCAGGCCCGCACCGGCAGCGGCAAGACCGGCGCCTTTTTGCTCCCCATGCTGGAACGGCTCGATGCCCGGCGCAACGTCACCCAGGCGTTGATCCTGGTGCCCACCCGCGAGCTGGCCCGCCAGGTCTGGCGCGAGGCGGAGACCCTCTGCGGCGCGGCCGGGCTGAGCACTGTCGCGGTCTACGGCGGCGTCGGCTACGGCAGCCAGATGGAGGCGCTCAAGCAGGGCGCCCAGATCGTGGTCGGCACCCCCGGCCGCGTGCTGGATCACCTGCTGCGCCGCACCCTGTCGCTGGACAGCCTGCGCATGCTGGTCTTCGACGAGGCCGACCGCATGTTGTCCATGGGCTTTTACCCCGACATGGTGCGGGTGCAGCGCTATCTGCCTGAACGCCGCGTCCATACCAGCATGTTCTCGGCCACCTTCCCCAGCTACGTCATGCGGCTGGCCCAGGACTTCCTGCACGAGCCTGAGTTTGTCAGCTTGAGCAGCGACCACGTCCACGTCACCGACACCGAGCACATCTTCTACACCGTGCCTGGCATGGACAAAGACCGCGCCCTGGTGCGCCTGATCGAGGTGGAAAACCCGAGCTCGGCCATCATCTTCTGCAACACCAAGGTCAAGGTACACTATGTCACGGCCGTCCTGCAGCGTTTCGGCTATGACGCCGACGAGCTGAGCGCCGACCTGGGGCAGAAGGAGCGGGAGCAGGTGCTGGAGCGGGTGCGGCTGGGCACGCTGCGCTTCCTGGTGGCCACTGACGTGGCCGCGCGCGGCCTGGACATCCCCGAACTGTCGCACGTGATCCAGTATGAGACGCCGGAGGATGTGGAGAGCTACATCCACCGCGCTGGCCGCACGGGCCGGGCGGGCGCGGCCGGCGTGGCCATCAGCCTGGTCAGCGCCGGCGAGCGCATGGCCTTCAACCGCATCGCCAAGCATTACGAGATCGAGATGATGGAACGTCCCCTGCCCAGCGACGCCGACGTGGAGGCGGTGGTGGCCGAGCGGCTGGTGGCGCTGTTGGAGGCGCGTCTGCGCGACCGCGACAAGCTGCAAGGGGAGCGCAGCCGCCGCTTTGTCCCCCTGGCCCGCGCCCTGGCCGAGGGTGAGGAGGAGCTGCCCATCATCACCATGCTGCTGGACGACACCTACCAGCAGATGCTGCACGCGCCGGTGGTGCAGCCGAGCGCGCTTCCCACGCCGCCCCGCGCGCCGGCTGCCTCTTCCAGCGGCCAACGCCGCAGCAGCCGCCGCGGCGGCCGCTCGCGCCGCCGGTAGCTGGTGAGTGCCAAAGATGCCAACTTTTCCGCAAAGTTGGCATCTTTCATCAGTCGGCCACTTGAGCCAGGCTGGCGGCGCGATCGATCTTGCCGCTGGCGGTCTCGGCCAGCGCCAGCAGGTAGCGGACGCGGCGCGGCCTCTCGAAGCGCTGCACGCGCGCCGTCAGCTCCGCCAGCAGCGCCTCCTGCGTGGCCGCGGGCAGCGGCGCCCCCTCGATGATCAGCGTCACCGCCTCCCCCAGCCGCGCGTCGGGCGTGCCAGCCACGAAGCAGCGCCGCTCGGCCAGCCCCAGCGCCAGCCAGGCCCGCTCCACCGCGGCCTCCACCCTCTCCACCTGCACCTTGACGCCGCCGCTGTTGATCACGTTGTCCCAGCGGCCCAGCCAGCGGAAGGGTGAACCGTGAACGGTGGACGGTGAACGGTGAGGCGGAAGGGGATCGGCGTTGGTGGAGGGGAGCTCGATCAGGTCGTTGGTCTGCAGCCACTGGTCGAGGGTCATGGGGCCTCTGAGGCGCAGACAGCCGCGCGGGTCTACGTCGATCTCCACGCCGGGCAGGGGGTGGAACCAGGGGGACGCGTCGGGGCCGTTGAGCCGCCGTAGGGCGATGTGGGTGGCGGTCTCGGTCATGCCGTAGGTGTGCCAGACCGGCGCGGCCAGGCTGGCCAGTTGCTGCTCCAGCGCCGCGCTGACCGGCGCGCCCCCCACCAGGATGGCGGTCATCCCGCTCAGCCGCGCCCGATAGCTGGGCGGGCCGGCCAACAGCGTCTGAAGCTGCAAGGGGACGACAGCGGTGAAGTCGAAGCGGGCCGCGGCCGGCAGGCTGGCCAGCGGATCGCCGCTGGGCTCCACCAGGGTCATGGCCAGCCCCAGCTCCAGCCCGCGCACCAGCATCATCTGGCCGGCGATGTAGCGCACCGGCAGGCAGACCAGCGCGGCCATGCCCGGCCGCAGACCCAGCGCCTGGCCGGTGGCCGCTGCGCTGGCCGCCATCTGCTCGCGGCGCAATGTGATCGGCTTGGGCGCGCCGGTGGAGCCGGAGGTGTGCAGAGTGAACTCCTCCTGGCCGGCCAGCCAGCGCCGGCAGAAGTCCAGCGCCGCGGTCGTGTTGAGGTCGGACGCTGACGCCGCGTCGTCGCCCGGCCCCGCAGCGAGTCGGGGCGTGTCGTAGGTTTCGATGCCAACGGTGAGTGTTGCGGTCATGGAAAGGATTTGGGTGTGCTTGAATCTGGTTGAACGGCATAGGCGGCCAGCGTAGGTCGAGTAGGGCCAGGCGGCGTCGGTCTCGCAAGGTACTTGAATGCGACCGCCTCCTGGATGCCGAGAGTCGCCGCCTGGCCCGTACCGAGACCGGAGCGTGTCTACCACGCGACCCGCTCCGGTCGCGGTATGCTGGAATTGGCTGCCCTCATGCGACGCGCGCTACCTCAACCCGCTACCCCGCTCCGGGGTGCTTCGCAATCGACCTACGCTAACCAACTCACTTCAAACCCACCCAAAGGATTTGGTAGAACGGCGGAATGCTCTGCGCTGTCAATCTTCGATCACCTCCGCAGCCTCCAGCCGCACCTCCTCGTAGCCCTTGCGCAGGGCGACGATGCGGTAGTCGAAGGCGATGTCGCAGGTTTGGCCGCCCATCGCGCGCACGGTGAACGAGGTCGGCGTCTTCTCGGCCACGTAGAGCGGGCAGTCGCCCAACGGGGTCAGGAAGACGCGGTAGGGTTCGGCCAGGTTGACCGTCTGGGCGTAGATCGGCTCGAACGCGATGGTGGCTTGCCCGCCTGCCAACTGGCCGCCGCCGAAGTCCTCGAACCAGTTCTGCGGGCTTTCCATCGCGTAGAGCAGCCGCTGGCCGTGCTGCTCCGTCTCTACCACCGCTGACTTGGTTCCGGCGGCGACCATGTTGCCGCTCTCGTTGACCGAGAACACGTTGGTGTTGGCGCTGTTGAGGATGACGAAATTGCCCGCGTCGGCGTCATTGTCGTCGTCCAGATAGAGCCAGACCTCGTCGTTGCTTTGCAGCATGATGTCGCTGCCGGGGTAGCTCGGCTGTGAAACCAGGCGGCCGTCGTCGCTGCCGCTGTTGTTGCCGCCCAGCACGATATCGGGCGCCAGGGTGTCGCCGCTGCGCGCGTACAGGCCCGCGCCCCCGGCCGTCGAGTTGTAGAACAGTCCGCCGTAGTGGTCGGCGGAGGTGCTTTCCGCGGAGACGCCGTTCTGGCCCGCCAGGCGCACCCGCACGCCGTCGTAGGCGGTGTTGCTGGTCGCGACGCCGTAGGTGCCGGCCGAATTGACATGGAAGCCAACGCCGTTGGTCGATTCCACGTAGACCCCGGCGAAGGTGGCTGAGCTCACCTGGATGCCGTCGCCTGCTGAGGACTGAATCTTCAGGCCGTCGCCTCCTGCGAAGCTGTTGCTCAGCACCAGGGGAGCAAAGCCGGGCGCGTTGAACGATCCCTGGATGGTCAGCGGGTTGTTGACGCCGGTCCACGTCTGGCCCAGGTGATCGTGGGCGTTGTCGCTGGTCCACACGCCTGCCTGGCCCCAGCGCCCGGAGGTGAGCTGGATGTCGAAGATGTCGATGTCGCCGTCATGATCGACGTCGCAGGCCGGATCATAGCCAACCGCGGCGCAGGGGCCGGCGTCCGGCGCCTCCTGGGCAAAGGCCGGTCCGATGGAGAGCAACAGGGTCAGACTGGCGGCTGCGAACAGCCAGCGGGCGCTGGTTTTCATGGTCAAGGGTTCCTCCGGTGCAAGGGTTATCAGGCTCTCAAACGTACAGCCTGTGAGACGTTGAACGGAGAAACAAGGGAAATGCGGCGAGGATGTGGGAATGCAACCGTCAACAAGCCCCCCTTGGTAACTGTCCAAAATCAGCTGGGTGCTCGGGCCGGTCTTTGCGTCTTGGCGTGAGGCGGAACTGTCCACCGCTCAGGCTTCGGCGTGAATGCGGCTGAAGTCCCAGGCCGCTTCGGCTGGCAGGGTCAGGTTGCACCTCTCGTACCGCAGCGGCGAGGGGATGTTGTCGGCGAAAAGCTGGCCGGTGCCCAGGCCGTGGACGCGGCCATCGCCCAGGCTGCTGCTCCACTGGGCGATGGCGTTCAGGCCGATGTTGGACTCCAGCAGCGAGTTGATCCACCACTCGCAGGGCGCGCCCAGCCGGCCGGCCGCGTCGATCCAACCCTGGCAGGCCGCCAGCCCGCCCAGCAGCGACGGCTTGAGCACGATGTGCTGGGGGCGGATGGTGGCCAGCAGCGCCGCAGGGTCTGTCGCGTGGATCATCTCCTCGTCCAGCGCGATGGGGACGGGGGAGCTTGCACACAGCGCGGCCATGGCCTGCGGCTGGCCGGGTGCGATGGGCTGTTCCAGGAAGGTCGGCGTGAACTCGGCCAGCCGCGCCAGGCGTTCCCGCGCCTCCTCCGCCGTCCAGGCGCCGTTGGCGTCCAGCCGCAGCTCGACATCAGCCGGCGGCCAGCGTCGCCGCAGCTCAGCCAGCAGCGCCAGCTCCTGCTCGAAGGGCTGCGCGCCGACCTTGAGCTTGATCACCCGGCAGCCGGACGCGATCTTGCCCTCGATCTGCGCCAGCATCCCGGCCGGCGTGTCCATCCAGATCAGCCCATGGGTGGGCAGCGCCACCTGGCCGCGGCTGAAGGGGGTGTCGAACAGCCGCTGCCGGCCGCCGCCCGCCAGGTCCAGCCACGCCGTCTCCAGCCCGAAGGCCACGCTGGGCAGATCACTTAGCAATGGTCGCTCTGGCCGGTCTCCTCTCTCTCGCTCTGGCCGGTCTCCGACCGAGCCACCCCACTGCTCTGGCCGGTCTCCGACCGAGCCGCCCCACTGCTCTGGCCGGTCTCCCGATGGTCGCTCTGGCCGGTCTCCGACCGAGCCAGCCCACCGCTCTGGCCGGTCTCCGACCGAGCCATCCCACCGGTTCCCGTTCGCCAGCTCCGCGCCGCGGTTGATGGCAGCGCAGATCTCCATCACAGCATCGACATAATCCGCGCGATCGTCGCGGCTGAGACCGGGCACGATGCCACACTCCCCCCAGCCGACCACGCCATCTCGCTCCGCCCGCAGAAAGACCACCTGGCGCACGCGCAGCGCGCCCCGCGAGGTGGCCGCGGGATGCTTGAAGTGCAGGAGGCAGGGGAATGGCGCGATTGTCAGCATGGCGGGGAAAACAGCGGGGCACGGTCGGAGACCGGCCCGAGCAGCGAACGGGGCACGGTCGGAGACCGGCCCGAGCAGCGAGAGACCGGCCTGTTTCCCTACGGAAACTTCGGGAAACGGTCGAACTCCGGCGTGCGCTTCTCTACGTAGGCGTTGCGACCCTCCTGCGCCTCCGCGGAGAGGTAGTAGAGCAGGGTGGCGTTGCCGGCCAGCTCCTGGATGCCGGCCTGGCCGTCCAGCTCGGCGTTGAAGGAGGATTTCAACATGCGGATGGCCAGCGGGCTCTTCTCCTGGATCTTGCGGCACCAGGCGATGGTGGTGGCCTCAAGTTGCTCCAGCGGGACGACCTTGTTGACCAGCCCCATCTGCAAGGCCTCCTGCGCGTCGTACTGGTCGCAGAGAAACCAGATCTCCCTCGCCTTCTTCTGGCCGACGACCCGCGCCAGGTAGGAGGCGCCGAAGCCGCCGTCGAAGCTGCCCACCCGTGGGCCGGTCTGGCCGAAGCGGGCGTTCTCGGCCGCGATGGTCAGGTCGCAGACCACGTGCAGCACGTGCCCGCCGCCGATGGCGTAGCCGGCCACCATCGCGATCACCGCCTTGGGGATGGAGCGGATCAGCTTTTGCAGATCCAGCACGTTCAGCCGCGGCACCTGGTCCTTGCCCACGTAGCCGCC
>JACSRL010000266.1 GCA_014879765.1 Anaerolinea sp.
CACCTGGTCGTCGCCGGCCTGGATGGGCACCTCCACATGTTCGCAGACCTTGGGCAGGTCGCGCACCGCGTGCAGGATGCGGTCGCTCATGTAGCTGGGGTGTGAGGTCAGGAAGCGGATGCGCCACAGCCCTTCCACCGCATGCACCGCGTGCAGCAGGTCGGCCAGGTCAGGCCGCTGGCCGGGCAGGTCATAGCCGTAGCGGTCGACGATCTGGCCCAGCAGCGTCACCTCGCGCACCCCCTGGCTGACCAGGTCGCGCACCTCGGCCACGATCTCCTCCAGCGGCCGGCTGCGCTCCACCCCGCGGCGGAAGGGGATGACGCAGAAGGTGCAGGCGTGGGAGCAGCCGTAGACGATGGGCACGTGCGCGGCCACGGGGGACTGGCCGCCGCTGGCCTGGGTCAGGTGGCGCACCGATTGCAGAACGGAATGCGTGCGGCCGGGCAACTGGCGGCTGGCCGGCAGCGGCTCATAGTCATCTTGCAGCGCGTAGCGGGCCAGCACCTCAGCCTCGTCCACGGCCCTGGCCTCGCCGGCCAGCTCGCGTTCCAGCAGATAGCCCACCAGCGGCCCTGGCTCCGAGGGGGGCATAAAGACATCCACCCAGGGGAAGCGGCTGGCCAGGGTGGGGCTGGGCTTGACCCCCACCATGCAGCCCATCAGGCCGATGACCGCGTCCGGCTTGCGGCGTTTGATGGGCAGCAGCGCGCCCAGCTTGCCGATGGCCTTGTCCTCGGCGCTCTGGCGCACCACGCAGGTGTTGACGACCACCACGTCGGCCATTTCCGGCTGCAAGACCGGCTGATAGCCCAGGGCCTCCAGTTGGGCGGCCACGTGGCCGCTGTCGGCCACGTTCATCTGGCAGCCGAAGGTGTGGATGTGGTAAGTTTTAGACAAAAAAAGACCTCCATCAGCGTGAGTCGTGAACGGAGGAGCTGCCTGTCGATGCCTGCGCCGCCATGACCGATCAGCGGTGTGACCGATCAGCCGTGTGACCGATCAGCAGGGCGGGGCTATCTATCCTCCGTCGTCGTTCCCTTGTACGAGGGGGCAACGGTTGTCGATTGCGCCGGGCGCTGCCCGGCGACTGGCGGGCATTCTAGCATGGGGAGTGATGGCTGTCAAACGGATTACACGCATGTGTATCGCACTGCGCCAGCCTGTGCCTTGATCGCCATATTTCATCTGGATTTCATCTTCTGGTAGTATACTATGCTCTAACATTCAGCTATGAAAGGTAACTGTTCAGGTGCCGGGCACTTAGCGTAGATGCTACGCTAAGTGCCCGGCACCTATGGCTGAATAGTTACTATGAAGGATACAAACCATGCGTGTACTGATAGTCGAAGATGAACGCAGAATCTCAGCCTACGTCAAGCGCGGGCTGGAGGAACAGGGCTATGCCGTCGATGCGGTGTACTCCGGCCGCGACGCGCTGGACTGGGCCGAGGCTGCGCCCTACGATCTGATCCTGCTGGACATCCTGTTGCCGGAGCTGGATGGATTGGGCGTTTGCCGTGAGCTGCGGCGGCGGGGGCTGCGGACTCCCATCCTCATGCTCACCGCGCGCGACACGGTGGATGACCGCGTGGCCGGCCTGGATGCCGGCGCCGATGACTACCTGGTCAAACCGTTTGCCTTGAAAGAGCTGCTCGCCCGGATGCGCGCCCTGACACGCAGGACGGCAGACGCGGCGAAATCGCCGGTGCTCCAGGTAGCTGACCTGAGCATGGACACCCTGACCCATCGGGTGAAGCGCGGCGACAAGGTGATAGAACTGACCGCCAAGGAGTACGCGGTGCTGGAGTGTCTGCTGCGAGAGCCGGAGCGGGTGCTTACCCGCACGGTGATCGCCGAGCACGTTTGGAACTACGATGTGTTCAACCAGTCCAACGTGGTCGATGTCTACATTCGCAACCTGCGGCGCAAGATCGACGACGGCCACCCGGTCAAGCTGATTCACACCGTGCGCGGCGCGGGCTACCGGCTGTCGGCCGTGCAGGAGGCCGAGCCATGACTTTGCGCCTGCGTTTTGCCCTGTGGGTGGCGGCGCTTCTCCTGGCCGCGCTGGCAGCCTTTGGCGCGTTTGTCTACTTCAGCCTCGCGCACGGGCTCACCGACGCACTGGATGATTCCTTGCGCCTGAGCGCGGCGCAGGCCATCGCCGCGGTCAGGACTGAAAACGGCCAGATCGATCTCTCGGGCAGCATCTTCAAGAGCGGCAGCGCGGCGGCGGAGCTGCACAAGCGCGACGTGACCATACGGGTCTTCGACCGGTCTGGCCAGACCTTGCAGACGCTTGGCCCCTATCTCGATCTGCCCCTCGCGCCGGCCAGCCTGGCCAAGGCGTTGCGCCAGGACGCCACCCTCAGCACCCTCACCGATGCGCACGACAACGACTCGATCCGCAGCTACACCGCGGCCATCGTCGAGAACGGGCAGGTGGTTGGCGTGCTGCAAGTCCTGGCCAGCCTGGACAATGTGCAGGAGGCGCTGGCCCGCCTGCGGCAGGCCCTGTTGCTCGGCAGCCCGCTGCTGGCGCTGGCGGCCGCGTTCGGAGGCTATTTCCTGGCCGCGCGCGCGTTAGCTCCCATCGACCAGATCACCCGCACGGCGCGCCGCATTTCGGCCGAAGACCTGTCGCGCCGGCTCGATCTCCCGGCCACCAACGATGAGGTGGGCCGGCTGGCAGCTACCTTCGACGGGATGCTGGCTCGCCTGGACGATGCCTTTCGCCGCGAGCGCCAGTTCACGGCCGACGCCTCGCACGAGCTGCGTACGCCGCTGGCGGCCATGCAGGCCATCCTCAGCGTGACCCGAGCCCAGCGGCGCTCGCCGGAGGACTATGAAGCGGCCCTGGCGGACCTGGCCGACGAGACTGACCGGCTGCGCGGCCTGACCGAGGACCTGCTCCGGCTGGCGCGCGGGGAGACGCCTCCGGAGGGCGTGTCCGAGGAGATCGACCTGTCCACGCTGCTTGACGACGTCGCCGATTCGCTGCGGCCGCTGGCCGAGGCCAAGGGACTGGCGCTGATCTGCGATGCGCCCGCTGGCCTGGCGGTGACCGGCGACCGCGACGCCCTGATCCGCCTGTTCGTCAACCTGCTGGACAACGCCGTGAAATACACCGCGCGGGGCAGCGTCACCGTCGCCGCGCGCGCCGGCGTGGGCGGCCTGCAGGTCACGGTGGCCGATACCGGCAGCGGCATGGCGGCTGAGGATTTGCCACACGTGTTCGACCGCTTCTACCGGGCGGACCAAGGGCGCACCGAGCACGGAACGGGCCTGGGCCTGGCCATCGCGCGGCAGATTGCCCAGGGCCACGGCGGCGCGCTGACTGTGGAGAGCACACCCAACATGGGAAGCATCTTTACCGTATCGCTGCCAACATGAAAAAACTGACGCGTTGACTTCATGGGGACTTCATCTTCCTTTGGTACACTGAAAGCATCAGGATGGCAGTTGGCCATCCCAAATCACCCACAAGGAGATGACACACCATGCAAGTCAACAAGAAGCTGGCTGTGGGGGCCGCGGCCCTGCTCTTGGCAGGATCCCTCGGCGTCACCGCCATCAACGCCTTCGCTCAGACCACACAGCCCACGGCGCAGGGACAACTGGGCACGGCGCAGGAACAACTGGGCACGCCGGGGATCACCTTCGGCCAGGCCGCGGCCGCGGCTGAGGCGCACCTCAACGACGGCTCAGCCAGCGAGGTCGAGTTGGAGAACAAGACCGGCCAGTTGATCTACACCGTCGAGATCGGCGCTTCCGAGGTGCGAGTGGACGCCATGAGCGGCGAGGTGCTGGGCGTGGACAGCGACCAGAAGGAGTGCGACGACGAGAAGGATACCGCATCCCTGGGCACGCCTGAGATCACCTTCGATCAGGCCCAGGCCGCGGCCGAGGCGCATCTCAACGCCGGCTCGGCCAGCGAGATCGAGATGGAGAACGAGAACGGCCAGTTGGTCTACAGCGTCGAGATCGGCGCCTCTGAGGTGAAGCTGGACGCCATGACCGGCGCGGTGCTGGGCGTGGAACGCGACTAAGCCCCACCGCATCGCCCCCTGATCCCACGAACGCCACCCTCGGAAACACACCGGGGGTGGCGGTCGTGTACGACGATGTACTGCCTTTCTACGCTGACCATGAACCCCACATCTAAGATCTACAATGGCGTCGGTTGAAGCGCTCCAGGTGATGTTGTAGCTCGGATTGGGCCAGGCGGCGTGATGGCGTTCAACACAGGAGCATCAGGTATGGCTGGAAACCGGCGCAGAACCAGCGGCAGGTACAGGTGGCGTTTCGTCACTGCCAGCTTGGCCACGAAGGCGTCAAAAGAGCCGTTGTGGCTCCTGTCGAAGGCGCCGGGCGTGGTGGGGAAGTCGCTGGACCAGGTATAGCCCGTCACGTACGCGCGGCCTGCTCCGTCCACCGCGATGGCGTGGCTACCGTCGTAACTGCTGCCGCCCAGGAAGGTGGCGTAGGCCAAGACACTGCCGGCCGGGTTGAGTTTCACCACGAAGACGTCATCCCCGCCGTTGTGACTTGTGTTGAAGGCGCCGGGCGTGGTGGGGAAGTCGCCGGACCTGGTATAGCCCGCCACATAGGCGCTGCCCGCCCCGTCCACCGCGATGGCGGTGCCTATGTCGTCAATGCTGCCACCCAGGAAGGTGGCGTAAGCCAGGTCGCTGCCGGCCGGGTTGAGCTTGGCTACGAAGACGTCATACCAGCCGTTGTAGCTCCTGTCGAAAGCGCCGGGCGTGGTGGGGAAGTCGCTGGAATAGGTAACGCCCGTCACGTAGGCGCTGCCCGCCCCGTCCACCGCGATGCCTCGGCCACCGTCGTCAACACTGCCGCCCAGGAAGGTGGCGTAGGCCAGCCCGCTGCCGGCCGGGTTGAGTTTCACCACAAAGGCGTCACCACTGCCGTGGTAGCTCCTGTCGAAGGCGCCGGGCGTGGTGGGGAAGTCGCTGGAATCGGTCCAGCCCGCCACATAGGCGCTGCCCGTCCCGTCCACCGCGATGGCGTAGCCAAAGTCGTAATACCTGCCGCCCAGGAAGGTGGCGTAGGCCAGTCCGCTGCCGGCCGGATTGAGTTTCACCACGAAGGCGTCGACATAGCCGTTGTGGCTCCTGTCGAAGGCGCCGGGCGTGGCAGGGAAGTCGCTGGACTCGGTATCGCCCGTCACATAGACGCTGCCCGTCCCGTCTACCGCGATGGCGTCGCCACGGTCCCCATCACTGCCGCCCAGGAAGGTGGCGTAGGCCAGCCCGCTGCCGGCCGGGTTGAGTTTGGCCACAAAGGCGTCCCTACCGCCGTGGTAGCTCGTGTCGAAGGCGCCGGGCGTGGTGGGGAAGTTGGTGGCAGAGGTATCGCCCGTCACATAGGCGCTGCCCGCCCCGTCTACCGCGATGGCGCGGCCATAGTCGTGATAGTTGCCGCCCAGGAAGGTGGCGTAGGCCAGCCCGCTGCCGGCCGGGTTGAGTTTGGCCACAAAGGCGTCCAGATCGCCGTTGTGGCTCCTGTCGAAGGCGCCGGGTGTGGCAGGGAAGTCGCTGGACTCGGTCCAGCCCGTCACATAGGCGCTGCCCGCCCCGTCCACCGCGATGGCGTAGCCACCGTCGTAACTGCTGCCGCCCAGGAAGGTGCTGTAGAGCAGGTCAGCGGGGTCATCGGCGGGGATTTCAGGCCTGGCGGTGGGAGGCGAGGCAGCGGTCGATGGGGCAAAGGGCAGCGCGATATCGAAGATCCCTGCACCGCGCGGCCGCACCGCGACCGCGCCGGCCGGTTCGCCAGCCTGGAGCAGGGGCCAGGCGATGTCGCGTCCGGCGGCGCGCAGACGCAGCATGGCCCCCTCAATCGCTGCCTCCTCGGCGCCCTCCACCCGCAGTTGCAGCGCGGACAGATCCGCGCCCGCGGCCGCGATTACGCGCGGCGCCAGCCGCCCATCTTCACCGGTGACCTCCAGGTCGATGCCAGGATAGAGCGCCAGATAGCGCACCCTGCCCCACACCGGCACGGCCGGCCGCCACTGCTCAGAGTCGTCGCCCAGGAAGTAGCTGACGGTGGTGTCCAGCCGCTGGAAGGTCTCCATGCGGGGCTGTGGGTTGGCGCCGACAAAACTGAGCTTGATGTTGACGCCGCGTCGTGGCGCCAGCTCTTCCTGATTCTCGGACGACCGCCGAAGCGCGGGGTCCGCCCCCCTGTCTACTGGTCTGCTTGTTTCCCTTGCCTCCAACACCGTGATCCAGATGGCGTCCTCCGCCAGCCAGACGGTTGTGGCCGGCCCGCCCCAGACCTGGAAGCGCGCGCCATCGTCCCACTGGCCGGCGTTCTCGATGAACAGCACCGGGCTGCTGTTGAACTCCGCGTCGGGCGCGGGGGACTCTTCGATCAACGACGGCGCTGGCAAGGCCTGATCGGTGGCCTGCTGCGCCTCGCTCCGGCCGGCGTTGGCTGCCATGGGCAGCGCGGCCAGCACCAACACGAGCATGATGTTCAGAATGCGACCTTTCATGATGCCACCTTCCTTTAGAGTGCCACATGAACCCACTTCTGATCACACTCCACGATTTAGTGGAGCGTTACCCTGCAGCTCCCAGACCCTGACTTGAAAATAGCCGCTCGGGCCGGTCTTTGCGCAGCACCCCGGACGGGGCCGACCGAGCCCGCTAC
>JACSRL010000763.1 GCA_014879765.1 Anaerolinea sp.
GTATCCGCGTCCAAAACCCTCACGAAAAGGGTCTTCTGATCTGCGTTAATCTGCGTGTATCCGCGTCCAGAACCCTCACGCTTCGGGCGACTCGCCGCGCTCCAGGCTGCGCAGGTGGGGGAAGAGCAGCACGTCGCGGATGGTGTCTTTGTCGCAGAAGAGCATGGCCAGCCGGTCCACTCCGGTGCCGAAGCCGCCGTTGGGGGGCATGCCGTAGCTCATGGCCAGCAGATAGTCCTCGTCCACCGGGTGGCGCTCCTCGTCCTCCGCGCCGTAGAGCTGTTGCATCCACTCCATGCGCGCCCGCTGATCCAGCGGATCGTTCAGCTCAGTGAAGGCGTTGCCCATCTCCATGCCGGCGATGAAGTACTCGAAGCGCTCCACCGTGGTGGGATCCCCCGCCTTTTTCTTGGCCAGCGGGCTGATCTCGATGGGATATTCGGTGACGAAGGCTGGCTGCACCAGGTTGGGCTCCACGTAGTTGCTGAGCAGCGAATCGATCAGCTTGCCGCGGTTGCTGGTGTTCTCCGGCCGATGGCCCCGGGCGCGCATCGCGTCGGCCAGCGCCTGGGCAGTGGGGAATTGCGTGTAGTCCAGGTCGGCGTATTCGATGATCGCGTCCCGCAGGGTGATCCGCTGCCAGGGCGGCGCCAGGTCGATCTGACGCCCCTGGTAGGTGATGACCGTGCTGCCGGTCAGCCGCCGCGCCACGTGGGCCAGCATGGCCTCGACCCGCTCCATCACCACGTTGTAGTCGGCATAGGCCTCGTACCATTCCAACTGGGTGAACTCCGGGTTGTGCTTGAAGCTGACCCCCTCGTTGCGGAAATCGCGGCCGATCTCATAGACGCGCTCCATGCCTCCCACCAGCAGCCGCTTCAGGTAGAGCTCGAAGCTGATGCGCAGGTAAAGCTCCTGCTTGAGCTGGTTGTGATAGGTGGTGAAAGGCCGCGCGGCCGCGCCGCCGTAGATCGGCTGCAAGACCGGCGTCTCCACCTCGATGAAGCCCTCGCCGTCCAGGTACTCGCGGATGGCCTGCACCATGCGGGCGCGCGTCACGAAGACCTCGCGCACCTCCGGGTTGACCATCAAATCGACATAACGGCGACGATAGCGGGTTTCCACATCCTTGAGACCGTGCCATTTGTCGGGCATCGGCTCCAGGCTCTTGGCCAGCAACTGGATCGTCTGCGCCTCGCAGGAGATCTCGCCGGTCTTGGTGCGCACCATGCGGCCGCTGACCGCGATGAAATCGCCCAGGTCCAGCAGCTTCTTGAAGAGCAGGTCGTAGACTTCCTCGCCCACCACATCCTTGCGCACGAAGATCTGGATCCGGCCGCTGCCGTCCTCGACGTGGGCGAAGCCGACCTTGCCCATGATGCGCCGGCTGAGCATCCGGCCGGCCAGGTTGACCTGCACCGGGCTGGCGTCGTCGCCTTCGGCCTGTGCGAAGGCCGCGCTGGCCTCGGCGGCGGTGTGGGTGCGGGGCCGGTCGAGCCGCGGCGGGTAGGGATCGATGCCCGCGCCGCGCAGCTCCTCCACCTTGGCCAGGCGCACCAGGTCGCGTTCGTTGCTGGTTTCTGTCATAGTGGTTCTATTGTACCTGAACGATCTCGAATTCCAGTTCGCCGCCGGGGGTGTCCACCAGGACGCGATCGCCGATCTTCTTGCTCATCAACGACCGGCCCATGGGCGATTCGTTGGAGATGCGGCCATTGGTTGGGTTGGCCTCGGCCGAGCCGACGATGAAATAGGTCTCCTCGTCGTCGTAACCGACCTCGCGGATGGTGACGGAGCGGCCCAGGTCGACGCAGTCGGCCGGCGTGTCGTGGTTTTGGATCAGCACCGCCCGCTTCAGCCGCTGCTCCAGCTCCAGGATGCGGCCCTCCAGAAATGCCTGCTGAGTCTTGGCCTCGTCATAGCCGGCGTTCTCGGAGATGTCGCCGTCAGCCTTGGCCTCGCCGATGCGCCGGGCAACCTGGGCGCGGCCCTCGGTGCGCAGATATTCAAGCTCCTCGCGCAGCGTGCGCAATCCTTCTTCGGTGAAATAGATTGGTGGTTGTTTCCCGTTTGCCATGACTACCCTTGGCGGCCTCTTCCATAAATACTAATACGTGTGCTGCTACTGTACTGACCAGTCATTGCTGCCTGCTGACCGAACAAAGCCCGGCGTCTTGATTCAGACGCCGGGTCGATTGCTGACAGCAGATGTTCGGTTGCGGCGTCATTATACCGCAGTGCCAGGTAAATGCAAACTCAGTGGCGCAAACGCCAAAGGCGCTCGGCAAGCTGGCCCTGCCCGGTTGCTTCCGCCTGGCCGTGCAGCGCGACGCTGACGCGCGGTTCCAGCGGCCCTTGGCCTGGGAAAAGCACCTCAAGCTGGCTGGGATAGGCCAGCACGGCCTCGATCTTGCGCTGCACCGCGGCCGGATTGAGGGGGACACTGCGCGCCTGCCAGCGGCCCGGCTCCCCCAGGCTGGCCGCCAGGCCGGCCCGGTCGCGCGCGATGTAGGGATAGTCCTCGTAGAACCACACCTGGTAGCCGTGCTCATGCAGCAGGGTCGCGCTGCGCCGGACGATCTGATGATCCACGTGGTGGCCGATGGCCAGCGGCGCGATCAGCGCACAGGCCGCGGGCGCGGGGGCCAGGCTGGCCAGACAATGCGCCAGCTCCTCGATCAGCTCGTCGTCGGCCCGATCGACCGCGCCGAACAGCGCGGCTTCGTCCGTGTACAGCCAGCGGCTCTGACCGGCGTCCTGGCGATAGATGCAGTCCAGCCAGTCGCCAGTGCGGCTTTGCGCGGCCAGAATGGCCAGCGCGGCCGCTTCCTCCGCCCGCCGTTGGTCGATGGGATCGGCGCCGGCCAGCGGCCGGCCGTGGATCTGACGCGCAAAGGGGGAGAGGTTGTCATAGTCTGGCTTGCCGCCGAAGAGGGTGGCCACCACGACCGGCTGGCCGGCCGCGCCGAGCTGCGCGATCAGCCCGCCGCAGGAGAGCGCGGCGTCGTCGTAGTGAGGGGAGAGAACGATGTGCTGAAAGGTGTCCATGGCGCAGCCGCCAGTATAACACCGTCCAAAAATGCAGGCAACCCCAGTCCCCGCGCGGAGTCGAGGCTTCAGCCGGCCCGCCACCACATCATCTGCCGGCCGTCTGAACCTACCGCGGACTGGATTCGTGTAAGGCGTGTGTGAATACGATATCCGATCCAGCCGCCCCGCTGAGCCGTGCCCGGCGCCCCGGTGGATGAAAACAGCGGGCTCGGTCGGCCCCATCCGGGGTGCTGCGCAAAGACCGGTCCGAGCGACCATTTTCTGAACAGGAGGAATCCCCCATGAAACTGCGACCCTTTGTCTTGCTGCTGCTGGTGTTGACGCTGGCTGCGCCGGGGCTGGCGTTTGCCCAAACGCCCTTCCCGCCGCACATTGAGCCAATCGTAACGCCCCCGCGTGACGAGCCGATCGTGGCGCCGGTTATGGGGGGCGATGTGGTGATCCAGAACTATCGCGTGACGGCCACGGTGGAAGACCAGATCGCCGTGACCCACGTGGAGCAGACCTTCTTTAACCCCGGCCCCCTGGCGCTGGAGGCGACCTACTTCTTCCCCATCCCTGAGCAGGCGGCCATCACGGAGTTCAACATGGTGGTGGATGGCCAGACCGTGGAGGGGCGCATCCTGCCCAGCCAGGAGGCGCGGGCACGCTACGAGGAGATCGTGCGCCAGCGGCGCGACCCCGCGCTGTTGGAATATGTGGGACGCGACCTCTTCCAGGCCAGGATCTTTCCCATCCCGCCCGGCGGCACGCGCGCCATTCAGCTCAGCTACAGTCAGGTGCTGCCCAGCGAGGGGGGCCTGACCCGCTATCGCTATCCGCTGAACGCCCAGCCGCTGCTGATCGAGGGAGGCAGCTCGCGCTTTGTCGTCTCGATCCAGCAACTGGCCATCAGCGTCGAACTTCGCTCCGGTACGTCGCTGAAGGCGATCTACTCCCCGACCCATCCGGTGACGGTGACGCGGGAAAGCGACCGCCGCGCGCTGGCCGGCTATGAGGCCAGCCACGTGCTGCCCAGCAGCGATTTCGATCTTTACTGGAGTGTGGATGCAGGGGAGGTGGGCGTCAGCCTGCTGAGCTACCGGCCGGCCGGCGAGGATGGCTATTTCCTGTTGCTGGCCGCGCCGCAGGTGGGGCTGGACCCGGCCCAGGTGGTGACGCGCGACCTGCTGCTGGTGCTGGACACCAGCGGCTCCATGGAAGGCGAGAAGATCCAGCAGGCGCGCAAGGCGCTGGACTATATCCTGCAAAATCTCAACCCCGGCGACCGTTTCAATGTGGTCAGCTTTAGCACCGGCGTGCGCCAGTTTGCCCGCGGCCTGCAGCCGGCCAGCCAGGCTGAGCAAGCTCGCCTCTTCGTCGATGGACTGGAGGCCGGCGGCAGCACCGACATCAACCGCGCCCTGCTGGAGACGTTGGCCCAGGTTGACCCGCAGCGTCCCACGGTGGTGGTCTTCCTGACCGACGGCTTGCCCACCGTGGGGGAGACCGAGTCGCAGCGCATCCTGGACAACGTGCGCCAGGCCATAGGCCGCAACGTGCAGCTTTTCTCCTTCGGCGTGGGCTATGACGTGGACACGGTGCTGTTGGACAGCATCAGCCAGGAGAACCGCGGCGCCAGCGCCTATGTGCAGCCCTTTGAGGCCATCGACGAGGCGGTGTCTGACTTCTATCAGAAGATCGCCACCCCGGTGCTCTCCGGCCTGACGCTGGAGGTGAGCCCCGGCCAGGTGGAGGATCTCTATCCCTACCCGCTGCCCGATCTTTTCGCCGGCAACCAGTTGGTGTTGGCCGGCCGCTACCGCGACGGCGGGCCGGTGACTGTGACGTTGGCCGGCATGGTCAACGGCCAGGAGAAGCGCTACACCTTCGACGATCTCAGCCTGCGCGACGAGGGCGGCGAGGCCTTTATCGCCCGGCTGTGGGCGACGCGCAAGGTCGGCCATCTCATCAACCAGGTGCGGCTGGAGGGTTCCAACCAGGAGTTGATCGACGAGATCGTGCATCTGAGCACCACCTACGGCATCGTCACCCCCTACACCTCTTTCTTCGTGCCGGAGCCGGTCATCGCTCGCAGCTTTGGCGACGTGCTGTCCACCCCCACGCCGCGGGCTGTGGTGGAGGTGGAAAAGCAGGTGGGCGCGGACGCAGCCGCGGCGCTGGCCGCCGCGCCGGCCGCAGCCAGCGCGGGCGAGGCCGCGGTGCAGGAGAGCTTGGCGCGCGAGGCGCTGCGCTCGGCCGATCTGCCCGGCGCCGGTGAGGTGGCCAGCGGCCTGCGCAGCGCGCTGGACAAGACCTTCGCCTATCAGGCCGGCCTGTGGGTGGACACCGCCTACCGCGCCGGTCAGCCGCGGCAGGAGCTGGCCTTCGGCAGCGAGGCCTATTTCGCCCTGCTGACGGAACATCCTGAATGGGCGGCCTATCTGGCCGTCAGCCCCAACCTGATGGTGACGCTGGATGGCGTGGCCTATGTGATCACCGACAGCGGCGCGGCCCTGTCGGGGCCGACGCCGTCCGCCGAGGCCACCGCCGTCGCGGAGACAGCCACGCCGGCCGCGCCGCTGGCGGCGGAAACGGCGCCGACGCGTGCCCCGACCGCACCGGCGCCCACCGCCGATGCGCCCGCGCCCTCCACGGATACGCCCGCCGCCCAGCCAGGCGGGCAGGCGCCGCTGTGCGGCGCTCCCCTGTTCGGGGTGGGCATGCTGTTGCTGCCCGGCGTCTGGGCCTGGCGTCGCCGCCGCGGGCCGCGCTGAGCTATCGACAGAGAAACCGGGTTTTTCCAACGGGAAGAACCCGGTTTCTGTCTGATTACGACGGCGGGCAGGCCACCCGGGCCGCGTGGGCGATGATCTGGGCGGCCTGCTCGACGCTCAACGCGCTGGTGTTGATCTGCACGTGGTAGAGCATGGGATCCTCCCAGCGCACGCCGAACACCCGGTCCAGGTAGCGCGTCGTGACCCGGTCATGGTCCAGCGCGCTGTGGTAGGCCTGCTCCATGCCCAGGCCGTCCATCTGCTGGATGCGCAGGATGCGGGCAGGCAGGGAGGCCTGAACCAGCACGTGCATGACGCCAGGCAGCCCTTGCAGCACAGCCTGGCCGCCGCGGCCGACGATCACCGCGTTGCCGTTCTGATATTCGGCGTGAATGGCCCTGAGCACCAGGGCGCGGCACTTCTCCGAGTCGAGCATCTCCAGCGTCGTGGTTTCCGGTTCGCCGTCGCCTGGTGTGCGCACGGCGATCTCGGCCGCGGCCGGCGGGCCGGGCATCAGCAGCCGCTCGATGAAGCTACGCGCCTTGGGGCTTTCCTCGCGAAATTCCAGCATCTCACTGGGGGAAAGGCCTGTCTCCAGGGCGGCCTTGACCAGCAGATGCTTGTCAAGGTAGCGATAGCCCAGCAGCTCACAAACGCGCGCGGCGATGGCCCGGCCCCCGCTGCCGTAGTGGCGGGAAATGGTGATGACTGCCATAGGTGACCTCCTTTGGGTGATGCTGTCCTCAGTATAGCAGATAACAGCGCGGATTTCAAGCCTCTTGTGCGCTGAACTTGACCAACCTTCACAGGTGGGGATAATCCAGAAGGGATTGGATGTTGCCAGGCCAGGGATTGGAAATCCCAGGCTGACAG
>JACSRL010000151.1 GCA_014879765.1 Anaerolinea sp.
CACCTGCGCTGCGCTTCGGCGTAAACGCTTGCGTTTATGCAGGTGTACGGCGGCCTACTCAATCAACGTACACGCACCCGCCGGCTGAGCAGTTACCACTAATGAAGAGTCTCTGGGAACCCAGAGACTCTTCATTGTTAACAGCAATGCCGAGGCTACCGTTCTGGCCGGTCTTTGCGAAGCACCCCGGAGGGGCCGACCGAGCCAGCCTGACCAACGCTTTCCCACCGCTCTGGCCGGTCTTTGCGAAGCACCCCGGAGGGACCGACCGAGCCAGCCTGACCAACGCTTTCCCACCGCTCTGGCCGGTCTTTGCGAAGCACCCCGGAGGGGCCGACCGAGCCAGCCTGACGGACGGCTACTTGGCGTAGTCCACCGCGCGCGTTTCCCGAATCACCGTGACCTTGATCTGGCCCGGATACTCCAGGTTGTCCTCGACCTTCTTCGCGATATCGCGCGAGAGGGCGATGGCGGCCAGATCGTCGACCACGTTGGGCTTGACCACGATCCTGATCTCGCGGCCGGCCTGGATGGCGAAAGACTGCTCCACACCCTCGAAGGAGTTGGCCATATCCTCCAGCGCCGTCACGCGGCGCAGGTAGGTCTCCAGCGCCTCGCGCCGGGCGCCAGGCCGCGCGCCCGACACCGCGTCGGCCGCCTCGACCAGGATCGCCTCCAGCGTCTCAGGCTCCACATCATGGTGGTGGGCCGCGATGATGTTGACCACCTTGGGCGGCACCCCGTAGCGACGGGCGATGTCTGCGCCCACCAGCGCGTGCGGCCCTTCCACCTCGTGCGTGACCGCCTTGCCCAGGTCGTGCAACAGGCCGCCCAGCTTGGCCAGGCGCACATCCGCGCCCAGCTCCGCGGCCAGCACGCCGGCCAGATGGGCGGTCTCCACCGCGTGATAGAGCTGGTTCTGGCCGTAGCTGGTGCGGAAACGCAGCCGGCCCAGCAGCTTGATCACCTCCGGGTGCAGCCCTTGCAGGCCGGTGTCGTAGGTGGCCTGCTCGCCCGCTTCCCAGATCACCTGCTCCACCTCCTGCTGCGCCTTTTGCACTTCCTTCTCGACGCGGGCGGGGTGGATGCGGCCATCGACCACCAGCTTTGACAGGGCAAGACGGGCCACCTCGCGACGCACCGGGTCGAAGCTGGAGATGATCACCGCTTCTGGCGTGTCATCGACGATCAGATCGACGCCGGTGGCCTGCTCGATGGAGCGGATGTTGCGTCCCTGCCGGCCGATGATGCGGCCTTTCATCTCGTCGTTGGGCAGCGGCACCGAGGCGATGGTGGTCTCGGCCACCTGCTCCGATGCCACGCGCTGGATGGCCAGGGTGACGATCTTGCGGGCGCGGCGTTCAGCTTCCATCTGCGCTTCCGCCTCCACCTCGCGAATGACCCGCGCCATGTCGTGGCGCGTCTCCTCGCGCACCGAGTCCAGCAACAGCAGCTTGGCATCTTCGGGGCTCAGGCCCGAGATGCGCTCCAATTCCTTCTGCTGTTGGGACTCCAGCTTCTCCAGGTCGGCGGTTCGCTTTTCGAGACTCTTCTGCCGCTTCTGCAGGCTTTTGTCCCGGCCGTCCAATTCTTCCAGCTTGCGATCAAGGGTCTCCTGGCGTCGCTGCAGACGCTCTTCCTGGCGGCGCAGATCACGTCGCCGGTTGTTGGTTTCCTGCTCCATCTCCTCGCGCAGGCGAACTTGCTCCTCTTTGAGTTGCAGTTCCGTTTGAGTGCGCAACTGATCGACGACCCGATCAGCGTCACGGACGATCTCCTCGGCGCGGATGTTGGCCGATTTGATGCGTTCAGTGTTGAGATAGCGAAATAGGAAGAGACCGATGACCGCACCAAACGCCAGGCCCATCAACAGGCCCAGCAGCGTCACAATGACTGGTGTTTGCATCGTTGCTCCTGGGGCGCGGCCAAGGCAGCGCCTTCTAGATTATCGGTTAATGGCTGAATCAAAGCCAGCCATTTTCCTCCGCCCCCTCATCAGCGTCCGCACGCAACTCTGTCCAGAGCTGTGCGACCACCGGCCAGACCACGTCGTGGGGAAAGCCACGCCGCAGCAGGTAGCCGCCTAGCTTCTGGCGAAAGGCGTGCTGATCCAGTGTTTCATAGCGCCGGGCCTGAGCCTGGCCGGCGCGGTAGGCGCTCTCGCTGCTGTCAACAGCTTGCAGCGCCTGATTGATGATGCTGTCGGCAACGCCCTTCTGGCGCAGTTCCTGGCGCAAGGCCAGCGGCGCGCGGGGCCTGAACTGCTCGCGATTGCTTACCCAGAACCGAGCGAACGCCTCATCGTCCAGATAGCCGGCGTTTTGCAGGCGCTCGACGACGATATCGATGGTACCGGCGGGCAACTCCTGCTGGCCCAGCCTGCGCCGCACCTCGGCGCTGCTCCTCGGCCGGCTGGCCAGAAAGCGCAGCGCCCACTCATAGGCCCGCTGCGCCGCGTCCTGGCCTTGCAGGCTGGCGATCTCCTCTTCGCCCAGGCTCTGGCCGATGCGCAGCGACGCAGCGATCAGCGCGGGCAGGGCAAAGGCATAGCTGCCGTCCAGGTAGACATTGACTCGCTCCTGGTTGCGCTTTTGGAAGCGCAGCGCCGTAATGGTAGCCGTCACAGTCGTTGCCTGTCAACCGGTGGTGGCCACAAAAAAGCAAGCTGCGGCCATACTTGGCGGCCACAGCTTGCTAGTCCAGCGTCAGCGGCGTGTAGATGCACCAGAACGGCCAGCCAAGGCGCCCCGCGCGGTCTGCGCGGCACGTGGCCGGCGTGAGTCTGATGGTGTTACCGTTCGGAACGACCCTGCGTCAGCGGCAGATGACAGGAACTAACGTCATTAGTTCACAACTTCTCACGCACAAGCGGCTAGGCACGCCCAGTTCTCTGCCCACGGCAGATATGGCGTCCTGGCGTTGGCGCGAGACGAAAATCGTGAAGTACCGGACATAGATGGATCTGGCGCCGGAACTGCTGCCGGCAGGGCTGATCGACGGTGCGCTGTTTTCAGAGGCGTGATGGGCCAACGGTGCGCCGGCTGGCGGCATAGCCCATCGCGCGATGACATGCTGGATTTGGTTCGGGCTGTGGCCCGTGGCTGCGCAGCGTCGGTGCGCCGCGCAGCACATCTTGGGACAGAACCTCTGGCCGCAATGACGATGAAAAGCGGCGCAGAGGCATTGCAAAAGCGGTCGTTAATCCAAGGCTGGCGGATGTTTGATGGTACGCATCCGTTGAAAAGATTAAGACACCATTAGTGTACATCAGATGACAATAAAAATCAAGTCGAATTTGGCGGCGCGTGCAAAAAGCCGCCAGCCGTCGCGCGGACGGCGCAGATAGGGCGGAAGTACCACGATTCGGGCAAGTCGTGCTACAATCCTGCCATGGATCTGCTGCTCCAAGTCCAACGCACGCTGCAACGTCATCGGCTGCTCCATCCCGGCCAGCCGCTGGCCGTCGGGGTGTCGGGCGGGCCTGATTCGCTCTGCCTGCTGCACCTGCTGCACAGGCTGGCGCCCGCGCTGCGCGTGCCGCTGCACGTGGGCCACCTGCACCACGGCCTGCGCGGGGCCGAGGCCGACGCGGACGCGGCCTTGGTGGCCGAGCTCGCCGCGGCCTGGGGTCTGCCCTGCATCGTGGAACAAGTCGACGCGGCCGCGCGGGCGCGGCAGGCTGGCGCCTCGCTGGAGGAGGCCGCGCGCGCGGCGCGCTATGACTTCCTGGGCCGCCTGGCCGCCGGGATCGGCGCGCAGGCGGTGGCCGTGGGCCACAACGCCGACGACCAGGCCGAGACCGTGTTGATGCACTTCCTGCGCGGCAGTGGCCTGGCCGGACTGCGCGGGATGCAGCCCCTCAGCCCATTCCCGCTGCCGGCAATGTCAATTGTCAATTGTCAATTGCCAGTTGCCAATTGTCAATTGATCCGACCGCTGCTGTTCACCCCGCGCAGTGCGATTTTGGCCTATTGCGCTGAGCATGGCTTGCAGCCGCGCTACGACCGCTCCAACGAGGACACCACCTTCTTCCGCAACCGGCTGCGCCATGAGCTGCTGCCGCTGCTGGAAGGCTACAATCCGCAGATCCGCCGCATCCTGGGCAACACGGCCGCGCTGCTGGCCGACGACTACGAGCTGTTGCGCCGCGATCTGCTGGCAGCGTGGTCAGATGTCCTGCTCCAGGCCGACGACGCGCGCCTGACGTTCGACCTCGCCGGCTGGCGCGCACTGCCCGTGGCCTTGCAGCGCGGCGTGCTGCGGGAGGCCATCCGTCGCCTGCGGGCCAGCCTGCGCAACATCAGCTACATCCATGTGGACAACGCCCGCGAGCTGCTGCACCAGGGCGCGGCCGGCGACCGCATGACCCTGCCGGCCGGGCTGGAGCTGGCGCTGGGCTACGACCGCTTCGCCGTCGGCGCGGCCGGCGTGGCATTGCCGCTGAACGATCTGCCGCAGATGGACGTGGAATGGCTGCCGCTGGCAGCGCCGGGCAGCGCCCGGCTGGCCGGCTGGCAGATCGAGCTGACGCAGTGGCCGCGGGCTGAGCTGCCGGCCGGCTGGCAGGAGGCCACCGACCGCTGGCAGGCCTGGCTGGACGCCGATGTGCTGGGGCCGGCGCCGGCGCTGCGCACCCGGCAGCCTGGCGATCGCTTCCAGCCGCTGGGCCTGGCCGGCCACAGCAAGCCGCTGGCTGAGCTCTTCACCGACGCCAAAATCCCGGCCCCGGCCCGCGGCCGCTGGCCCCTGCTGGTCAGCACCGCCGGCGCCATCGCCTGGGTCTGCGGCCTGCGCACCGACGAGCGCGCCAAAATCACACCCACTACCGAGCGCGTCACACACGTCACCTTGCGCCCCCTCCCGACCCAACAAAATATCAGCCCCCACTAACCATCACAGCTACTCCATTCATCACGCATCACGTTTCACGCATCACGCATCACCCACCATCCCATGAAACCACTGACTCACTGGGCCATCCACCACCAACAGAAGCTGCGCATCGCCGGCCGCAGCGCGACCGAGATCTGGGGCGCGCTGGCCGGGCCTGACGGCGCGGTGCAGCCTTTTCGCTACGCGCAAACCACGTTGCGCCTCACCATCGGCGAAGACGACAGCCGGCGCGTCCTGCAACTGGACGACTACGGCTTCGAATGTCCGATCGATGACGACGAAACCACCGCCCTGTAGCCCCTCCCACGCACCCCGCACGACGCGCATCGCTGCTCGCCGGTGACCGGTGCGAAAGAGCTTGAGAACCCCATGCCATCCATCACCCTCAAACCTGGCCGCGAGAAATCGGTGCGCAACCGCCACCCCTGGCTCTTCTCCGGCGCGATCCACACCATCGACCCCAAGGCGAACGACGGCGACATCGTCGATGCGCATAGCAACACGGGCCAATGGCTGGCCCGCGGCTACCTCAACCGCCGTTCGCAGATCCAGGTGCGTCTGCTGAGCTGGCAGGCAGACGCGGCCATCGACGAGGCCTTCTGGCGCGGCCGCTTGCAGCGCGCCCTGGCCGGCCGCGCCAGCCTGGCCGCCGATCCGCAGACCACCGCCTACCGCCTGGTACACGCCGAGAGCGACGGCCTGCCCGGCCTGGTGGTGGACCGCTACGGCGACTGGCTGGTGATGCAATGCCTGACGTTGGGGGTCGAACGAATCAAGCCACTGCTGACGCGGCTGCTGGTGGAGCTTTGCCAGCCGGCCGGCATCGTGGAGCGATCGGACGTCGAGGTGCGCGGCAAGGAAGGGCTGCGGCCGGCCGTGGGCCTGCTGCACGGCGCCGCGCCGGCCGGCCCGGTGGAGATCATGGAGCATGGCCAGCGCTTTCTGGTCGACCTGCTGGGCGGGCAAAAGACCGGCTTCTACCTGGATCAGCGCGAAAACCGGCGGCGGGTAGCCAGCTATTGCCAGGGCGCCCGCGTGCTCAACGCCTTCAGCTACAGCGGCGGCTTTGCGGTGTATGCGCTGGCCGCGGGCGCGGCCCACGTGAGCAATCTGGACTCCTCGCTGGAGGCGCTGGAGCTGGGCGAGCGCAACCTGGCACTCAACGGCTTCGACCCCGACGGGCAGGCCGAGGGGGTGGCCGGCGACGTGTTCCAGGTGCTGCGCGACTGGCGCGCGGCCGGCCAGCGCTTCGACGTGATCATCCTGGACCCGCCCAAGTTCGCCCACAGCCAGCAGCAGGTCGAGCGGGCCGCACGCGCCTACAAGGACATCAACCTGCTGGCTATGCAGTTGCTGCCGCCCGGCGGGGTGCTGGCCACCTTCTCCTGCTCCGGCCTGGTCAGCGCCGACCTCTTCCAGAAGATCCTCTTCGGCGCGTCAGTGGATGCCGGGCGGGACGTGCAGGTGGTCGAGCGGCTCGGCCAGGGATCGGATCACCCGCTGCTGTTGAGCTTCCCCGAGGGCGAGTATCTGAAAGGGCTGGTATGCCGGATGACAGGGTGACAGGGGAATTTGCCAATTTCCTGCTTTCCGCTTTTACTATGGGCCAGTCATTGAACCGAGGTTACACATATGCAAAGTTACTGGAGAAAAACCATCTTTCTTTTCACGTTGTTGATTCTGGCGCTGGCGCTGGCCCTGTCTCTTATACACATCTGACGCTGCCGACGACGGA
>JACSRL010000344.1 GCA_014879765.1 Anaerolinea sp.
TTCATGGCGCCATGACCTTGGTCTGTGAGACAAAAACCCGGTTTCTAATGCCATGCCTGAGCAGTTACTCCGGATTTTGGTTTCCATGAAGCCAAGATAGATCTTTTCCGATCATCAATTCCGTCTTCTGATGATGGTGGGTGTTCTTCATTGCAATCTCCGTCAGATGGAGGTTGTGCCCCGACGCCAATTCGTGGATCATTTGATCGTTGTCGTAAGTCATTAAGAAATCCCCCCTAATCTGTTCGGCGAGTGTGAATAGTGTATCGTGATCTAGTATAGCGTGGGTATACAACCGACTTCCGGCGCCGTTACTGCCAGCTGTGTATGGTGGATCCATCAAAAACGCGAAGTTCTGACGGGTTAAGAACTTCCGGATTATTTCGATTCCATCACCGTGAATGAAGGTGATTCGATCGCGTAATTCCACAATGCGCCTGATCCGGTAGCAGAGCGTTTCAGGATACCAGCGTGATGTTAGTCCCTTGCCATTTTCTCCCTTCCGTAATCTTCCTGCCCCTTTTGCAAGAATTCCGCCTCTGCTAATCCGATTGCGGAGAATGGTCTGAAAGGCAAAGTCATTTAGGCTGGTGGCGCTCCGGCTCAATTCCAATTCAACAGACTGCTCGGTCATCACAAAGGTTGATATTTTGTCCGTTAACAGTCCAACATCATCTTCACCATTGATCACGACTCTCCATACAGATGCGACAGCCTCATCGATCTCGACCAATGTCACACGATCCGCCAACTTTTCATTTGCAACCATCAAACCAACAGAACCGCCGCCAGCAAATGGCTCTATGAACTCACATGGTCTTGTTAACCTCGACCTTAGCCACAAGCGGATATACGGAATCAGCCAAGTCTTTCCTCCTGGATAACGATAAGGGCTCAAGGTCTGTACGGGAGACATGTTGGTACTTAGTCTTGTCGGAAGTCACGAAGAGATTGGCCTACCACGACCATCAATGGTCTGGGCAATCCAGTCAATGCAACCGCTGAAATCCACTTTGGCGTCATGAGCCCAATAGGCGATCCGGCATCTATCGAAGACTATGCCAGCGTTTCGAGCCACCCAGTTCCAACGATCCCTTTCGATTCGATGGGGGATAAAGATCGAGCTAATGAGGGGACTAATCAGCGCCTCGCGCATCCAATTCTTGCAGAAAGCCTCCGGACTGAGTTCTCTCAATTTTCCCTCCCAGTCTACTCCTGAGGCGCACTGTCCGAATAACAGAAGTTTGCTTGAACGAGAATCAGGAAATTCCTTCCAGGCAACAATATCTAGCTTGTCATCTTTGTGCGACTGACTGGGCAGGCTATTGTATCCACCTCCTTCTCCGATTCTTATGCACAACTCAGATACTGCATCTGAAAAAGATCTCGGAAAATTGGAGCGGGGGAAGCCAAAGTCAATCGCGTCTCCCTGAAGATATTCCTTTACCGCTGCACGTGCGACTTGTTCAAAGAGCTTTCTCGGCTCTTGGATTGGCGATCCGAAATAGGACAGGCAAAGACAAAACACGTAGGCAGGAAAGTCTTCCCAATTCGTTTTGACTTGCACTGTACCGTAATCAATATCGAACGGATATGCCTTGCCCGCAGCTCTCAATCGTTGCTCTATCTCCTCGTGCGCGGCCATGATCCGAAGTTCGATTGCGTTGTCAGTGTCTGTCTCATCAGACGCCGCTCTTCGCAGACTTCTCTCAAGGTCCCCAATGCTTGAATCACCGTCTCCTGAGAGCATTGCTGTAAGTTCCAGCCAATCTGCCAACCTAATCGCGCTGGTTGAGTCATCGGGAAGTTTGAGCATACTAATCTCTCCGATGACGAAATCGGAATGGCAATTCAGTCTGGTCCAAATCTCGTAATTTGGTTTCCATCTCAAACTGAATCGTCTCTGCCAATGACACGATGTCAACAATGATATAATAGAGGTCTACATCACCAGAGTATCCGGTAGTTACGGTCGCTTTAGCGTGCTGAAGTTCGACTTTGGCGTTGGTGAGCGCGCTCCAGAATCGCTGCGTGTCACCTATGGCAACATCAAGCGCAACTTCAAGACGGTTTGTCCGACGCAATACGGCCAATGCGTCTGGCCTGGATACCACCCGTCGAAGTGTATTCAAATCTGGATTCTGAGTACGCACAACGGGTTCAATGCCTGCTGTTTTCTTCCCGTACAGCCAATTTAGCAGTTCTTCCAAGCGGCCTAAGTAGGTTTGAGGAACCGGATTTTGTCGAAGTGAATCCTCTGGCGTGAGTCCTAAGAACTCCTGAAACTCGGGATAATCAAGAGCGGTATACAGATGCGAGAAGTAGAAACGGTTCCTTGCCCGGTCGGACTTGTCGAATACTCCTTGAGACTCTGCCTGCTCCAATACTTTATATCCACGATACAGCCGTTTAACGGTTACGTTGCGATCTCCTATTCGTTGAGCAACATCCTCCAATGGAATGCCATATGTCTCATGAACTTCTGCCACATACTTGGCCTTGCTAAAGCTGTCCCAAGGCTTTATCCCATTGATATGACGAAACCCAATCGTAGTCCACAGTTCTTCTTTGCTCCCATAGACAATAGCTGGTAATTCATCCAGACTCGAGTGCCTCAAAGCATCCAGTTTCGGCAGCTCGACAGCTCTGACTTTTCTGCGCAACTTCTCGTCGCGTAGCAGCAGAACTGCAGCAAACCTTCGATTGCCTTCAGCCACAACGAAGACCTGCTTCTTCGGATCTATCTCCTGAGGATTTGCGATGATCACGAATAATGGCTCGGAACGAAAGAACCCGTTCTCGGCAATTGACCAAGCAACCTCATCCACCGCCATTTCCTTCCAAAGTAGTTTAACCAATTCATCCTGGCTATTTCCGTCAGTACGCCAAGCCAACCGTGGGTTGTCAGCGTCAAGCCGCAACTGATTCAAGGGAATATCAACGATCTTTTCGGGATCCGGCATGAGAAGTTGTCGCATGATGATGTTCCTTTATTCACCGGTAGGTCAGCGCCATGAACACCGCACTCGCGCGCGACGCCGCCAGTTGCTCGATCAGCTCGTCGCCCCACTGCGGCCCAGGCAAGGCCTGGCCTGCCGCCACCATGTCGCGCAGAGCGTCCACCGGAATGTGGATGCTCTTGGCGAAACGCCTCGCGAGAGCCGCAGCCGTCGTGCTCTTGCCGACCGCTGGGCTGCCGACTACCAGAAAGATCGGCGTCATCGCTTCTTCCGGCTGCGCCGCGCGGGTGGGTGCAGCGCCTCCAGGTTGGCCCGGTGCGTCGCGACGTGCAGCGCCATCTCGTACAGGAAGCTGAGCAGCGACATCCGCTCGCCCCACGGCGCGGTGGCCATGGCCGTCAACTGTTGATCGGTCAACTGGTCCATCAGGTGGATCAGCTTGCGCTGGCTGGCGTTCAAGCCATCGATCAGCTCGCTGAGCTCCATGCCAGCCCGCTGCTGAACCTCGAACTCGTTCCACTCATCGTCGTAGTGGGCGCCCTGCTGCCAGGCGCGCTCCCCGGTCCACGCTTCCGCAGTGCGCAACACCTCTTCGTCCCAGCTCAGCAGATGCGCCATGACATCTTTGGTCGTCCAGTAGCCGCACACCTCGGTTGTGAGCATCTCCTGCTCCGTCATGCTGTTCAGCGCGTTGAGGAAACGATGGCGCTCGTCGTTGATGACAAAGCGAAACTCCAGCCGGTGTAGCAGGCCGTTCTCGACGCGCCGGCTCCAAATCTCCGCCGCGTGCCGATAGTCATGCTCCACCAGGCGCTGCAGCACGTCGGCGACGCTCTTGCTCTCTCCAGTGACGCGCACGGGATAGGCGCCGTAAAGCTCGTTGTTGTGCATCTTGCGCGTGTAGCGCAGCACCTGGCGGCGCGCGCCGTCCAACTCGTCGATCACCTCGGCCAGGGCGAACTCACGCCGCCGCAGCGCCGCCGCTCGCCTGAACTCACGTTCCTCCAGGGGGCCAGGGAAGTGGGGGTCGCCCTCTTCCACCAGATGCTGGGCCGCGGCCAGCGCCCGGCACTCCCGCGCCGTGACGTGGCTGATCACATCGCGCACACACCAATCGCTGCCTTCACCACAGGCCATGGCCTCCGGCTCGCTCAAAAAGAGCAGTGAGCGCATCAACTCCCGCCGCGCATTGGTCAGGTCCTCGAAAAGTTGTTGCCGGTTGCTGTGTTCAGACATAGGGGTCACCATCGCCATCTAGAGAATAAGCCGCCATTGACTGGCATAGCTGTTGAAGCTGCGGCCGCGCACATAGCCGATCAGCAAGATATTCCATTCCTGGGCCAAACGCACGCTCAGACTGGTGGGCGAGGTGCGGCTGGCCACCACCGGCACGCCCATCTTGGCCGCTTTGTTGAGCATCTCAGAGCTGACGCGGCCGGTGGCCAACAACATCTGGCCGGCCGGGTCCAGGTCGCGCTGCAGGCAATAGCCCCACAGCTTGTCCACTGTGTTGTGCCGGCCCACGTCCTCGGCCACGGCCAGCAACTGCTGGCCGTCGCTGAGGGCCGAGGTGTGAACGCCGCGCGTTTCCCGGTAGAGGGTCGCCGCGCTGGCCAACTGCTGCATGCCCTCCACGACCTGCTGCGGCGCCACCTGACGCTGCGAGGCCACCGGCGGCGCCAACTGGCTGAGATCGTCGAAGGTCACGCCGCCGCCACAGCCTGAGGTGAGGATCGGCCGGGAGGGCAGTTCCACCGCCAGATCGCGCAGCCACACGTCCACACACATCTGGTTGGGGCGCACCTCCACCAGTTGCACATCCTCGCGGCGCTGGATGATGCCTTCGGAGCGCAGAAAGCCCAGCGCCAGCAGATCCAGGTCGCGCGGCGTGGCCATGAGCGGAGTCAGCTCCTGGCCGTTGACATGGATGCGCACCAGGCCCTCGTCGATCACTGCGCCATCGACGGGTGTGCTCTGGCCTGACTCCCAGCGGTTGTAGCGCCAGGGAAACGCGCCATCCATGCGTCACCTCGATCCATCAGGGCGTTGGTTTCGATACGGCGGCCTACTCAACCAACCGGATCATTTGCGCAGCAGGTCTTGCAGCCAGGCCCACAGCCAGCGGATGACCCGCTCCAGGAAGAAGACCAGGCAGGCCAGGGCCGCGCCGCCGAAGAGCGCCAGGCTCAGCAGCGCCAGCGTGTCGCTGCGCTGCGAGGCGCGGCCGGCGTTGAACAGGTCGCTCCACGGGCCAGGCACGGTCGCGCCCGGATCCAGTTGCACGACCGCCAGCAACGACGCGGCCACGTTGGCCAACAGCAGGGCCGAGACCAGGGCCACGGCCAACAACGCCAGCCGCAGCAGGACATCCTTGCGCTGCAAACGGGCTGTGAGATGCTCCATAGTCAATCCTCGTTCAAGCTGCCCTCTCGACCCTGCCCGATTTTCATCTCAGGCCAGGGGGCAAAGGGCGAAAGCTGGTAGCTGCTCAGGCGGCTGAGTAGGAACGAAAGGTGGACGTTGCCGGCGACCTACTCGACCGACCGCTGGGCGCGGCGGGCCGCACGGCGGGCCGCGCCGTCGCCGGCCGGCGGGCTCTGCGGCGCGGCCGCGCTGGCCTCGAAGGCGGGCTGGTAGTGCGCCAACGGCGGACCGTCCAGCGCGCGGCGCATGGCGGCCATGTGCTCCGGCGTGCTGCCGCAGCAGGCGCCGATCACCTGCACACCCAGGGCGCGCATGCGCTGAGCATAGCCGGCCATCACCTCCGGCGTGCCGTCGTAGGAGATCTCGCCGTCGTGCCAGCGGGGCAGGCCAGCGTTGGACTGGGCCATCAGCACCGCGCCCTCAGGCCGCGCCTGGGCCATCTCCCACATGATGCGCTCGATCTCGGCCGGGCCATTGCCACAGTTGGCGCCGATCACCGTCACACCCCAGCCGAACAGCGTCTGCACGGCCTGGGCCGGGGTCACGCCCATCATGGTGCGGAAGTTGGTGTCGAAGGTCATGGTGACCACCACCGGCAGCTCGCTGGCCTGGCGTGCGCCCTGCACCGCGGCCTGCACCTCGTCCAGCGAGCTCATGGTCTCCACCAGGAAGAAATCGACGCCGCCGGCCGCCAGGCCGGCCGCCTGCTCGGCAAAGGCTGCGGCCGCCTCATCGATGGTCAACGGGCCCAGCGGCTCCATCAACTCGCCGGTGGGGCCCATGGAGCCGGCCACCAGCCGATGATCGCCGGCCACCGCATGCGCCAGCGCCGCGCCGGCCTGGTTCAGCTCGAAGACGCGGTCTTGCAGGTGGTGCAGCTTGAGGCGATAGCGGGTGCCGCCAAAGGTGTTGGTGGTGATGATGTCGCTGCCCGCGTCGGCGTAGCCCTGGTAGATGGCCTGCACCGCGTCCGCGTGCTCCACATTCCACAGCTCCGGCGAGCCGCCGTCGGTCAACCCGGCGCGCTGCAACATGGTGCCCATCGCGCCATCGCCTAGCAGCAGGCCTTTGCGCGCCAGCAAATCCAGTAGTCGGTCGGTCATGGTTGGTCCTTTGAAGTGCGTAACGAGTAACTCGTAACTCGTAACCGGAAGTGTGACTGCGGCCAGGTTTCTGTGATGCGTGATGCGTGATGCGTGAAACGTGATCGGAAGTTTGTTGGCGGGAGTAGTGTCCGGGTACGGTGAGTAACTCGTAACTCGTA
>JACSRL010000149.1 GCA_014879765.1 Anaerolinea sp.
CCCCCCGCCCCGCCGGCCGCGCCGCAGCCCTTCGACGCCGCCTGGGTCTACGCCACGGCCATGGAGGATCCGGGCCTGGCGATCCTGCCCACCCATCGCTGCATCCATGACCTGCCCGGCTTCGACGCTGAGCAGTTGGTGGGCGGGCTGCGCAGGGATTTCGTGGTGACGCCGTTGGAGGACGAGGACGCGCTGAAGACGTTGGACTTCTTCGGAAGAAGTCCAACGTCTGGGACCAGTTTCACCCTGCTGTTGCCCGGCCAGCCGGCCGGCTATCTGCTGGAGATGCGCGCCGACCCGGCCACCATCGCCCGGCTGCACGCGGACTATCCGCCGACCGTGGCCGCGGTGGACGTGGCCGCGCTGCAGAGCCTGGCGCTGGGGCCGCTGCTGGGGATCGACCCGGACCCCACCGAATTGAAGCGATTCGTGGCCTTCACCCCCAATGCAAGCGAGGCCATGGAAGGGGTGCGCGCCGGCCGCTACCAGGCCGCGTTTCTGGTCCATGCCACCCCGCTGGCGCAGCTTCAGTCCGTCTCTGACGCCGGCGAGGTCATGCCCCCCAAGGCGACCTACTTCTACCCCAAGCTGCCGGCCGGCCTGGTGATCAACTGTGTGGAGTGAAACGTGGCAGAAGGCAGGTTCTGCAACCTGCCGCCTGTTGATGGAGAAAGCATGGAACTGAAATATCTGGGCGTGCGATCCAATGCGCCCATCGACGAGTTGGATACCTTTCCCGCGCCGGCCGGGCTGGACGCCGTCACCATGAGCTCAGACGAATTGACCGCGCTCTGCCCGGTCACCGGCCAGCCCGACTACTACACCGTCACCATCGAGTACACGCCGGGGCCGCTGTGCATCGAGAGCAAGAGCCTCAAGCTCTATCTGTGGCATTTCCGCGACCGGGGCGTGTTCTGCGAGCAGTTGGCGGTGGACATCCGCGACCAGGTGGTGGCCACGATCCAGCCGCGGGCGTGTACGGTGACGCTGGTGCAGAAGGCGCGCGGGGGGATTGTGATCACGGCGGTAGCGAGCTATGAGGCGTAATGCGTAATGCGTAACTCGTAACCCGGAGTGTGTGAGGATGCGGATTGGCTTTGAAGTACGCGTGAGGCGTGAAGCTGCAACAGGCCGTGATCTCCAGGGCGTCTCGTCCGACAAGGAAACAGACGATGAAAATCACAGTATCCAGCGATGAACATAGCCCACTGGTGGACGCGGTGATCGAGGAGATCGAGCAGCGCGGGCATGAGGTGGCGTATTTTGGGCCGGCCGCGGGCGAGCCAGCCAGCGAGGCCAACGATTGGCCGCTGGTGACGGTGGAGGCGGCCAGCCGGGTAGCCGATGGCCGGGCTGATGAGGCGGTGGTGATGTGCTGGACCGGCACCGGCGCCAGCCTGGCCGCCAACAAGGTGCCCGGCATCCGCGCCGCGCTCTGCCATGACGCGGAGACCGCCAAAGGGGCGCGCGTCTGGAACCATGCCAACGTGCTGGCCCTCAGCCTGCGCGCTACGCCGATCCCCGTCGCCCGCGAGATCCTGGAGGCGTGGTTCAGCACCCCCTACAGCGACGACGCCTGGAACCTGCGTCAGATGGCGCGCATCAGGGCGCTGGAGAGAGGGGCGGCGTAACGGACAAAAGGGATGTCAGACTGCGCAGCAGCCGCAGTCTGACATCGGGTGAGCTAAGGTAACTGCTCAGCCGGCCAGAAACCGGGTTTTTCCCGTGCGGGCATGATTTAGCTCTTTGCAATGGCTTTTCATGGCGCCATGACCTTGGTCTGTGGGACAAAAACCCGGTTTCTGATGCCCTACCTGAGCAGTCACGAGCTAAGCTTGAAGCCCTGGGTTTAGCCCGCCTGCATCATCTCCGGCAGCAGCGCGAAGTAGTGGATCACCGTCTCCATGCCGCGCTGGAAGAGGGTCAGCGACATCTTCTCGTTGGGCGCGTGGGCGTTGTCGCCGGGCAGGCCAAAGCCCATCATCACCACCGGCCGGCCGAGGATGTCCTGAAAGTCGGCCACGATGGGCAGGGTGCCGCCGCCGCGCATGAACAGCGGCGGCGTTCCAAAGCCGGCTTCGTAGGCGCGCGCCGCGGCCTGGATGGCCGGCTCGTTCAGATCGACCAGCGACCAGCGGGCCAGTCCCAGCGTGCGCACCGTCACCTTGACGGTGGATGGCGCCAACGATTTGACGGTGCGTTCGAAGAGCGTCGCGATCTCGGCCGGGTCCTGGTTGGGCACCAGCCGCATGCTGACCTTGGCCGATGCCCGGGCCGGGATGACCGTCTTCTTGCCCTCGCCGGTGAAGCCGCCCGGCATGCCGTGGATGTCCAGCGTGGGGCGCACCGTCAGTCGCTCGGCCGCGGTGTAGCCAGCCTCGCCCGCCACCGCAGGCGCGCCCGTCAGCCCCTGGACCACCGGGTCGGAGACAGGCACCTGGGCCAGCAGGCGCTCTTCCAGCGCGTCGGGGGGCGCGACCTGGTCGTAGAAGCCGGGGATCAACACCCGCCGCGTCTCGCCGTCCTGCAACTGCGCCAGGATGCGCACCAGCACGTTGAAGGGATTGTCCACCACGCCGCCGAAGCCGCCGGAATGCAGGTCAGTGGCCGGGCCCTGCACCTCGATCTCCATGTAGGTCAGCCCGCGCGTGCCATGGTTGATCAGCGGCACATCTTCCGCCAGGATGCCCGAATCGCAGATCAGCACCGCGTCGCAGGCCAGCATGGCCCGGTGTTCCTCGACCCAGGGGGCCAGATTGGGGCTGGAGATCTCCTCCTCCCCCTCGATGATCACCTTCAGATTGATGGGAAGCCGGCCCTCGGTGCGCAGATAGCTGTCGATGGCGGCCAGCACCAGGTAGACCTGGCCCTTGTCGTCGGTGGCGCCGCGGCAGAAGAGCTGATTGTTGCGCACCGTCGGCTCGAAGGGCGGAGAGAGCCATTCGTCCAGCGGGTCCACCGGCTGCACGTCGTAGTGGCCGTAGAAGAGCAGCGTGGGCGCCTGCGGGCCGGCGCCCAGCCATTGGCCGTAGACCAGCGGATGGCCGGCCGTGGGCATGACAGCCACCTGGTCCAGGCCGATGCGGGTCATGGCCTCGGCCAGCCATTCAGCCGCGCGCTGCATGTCAGGCGCCGCCTCGGGCAGTGTGCTGATGCTGGGGATGCGCAGGAAGTCGAACAGCGCCTGAAGATAGTGCTCCCGATGGGTGCGGCAATGGGTGAGAGGTTGCTGGGACACGTTTAGCTCCTTTTAGATCTGTTTCCACACCTTGGCCAGGCTCTCGCCGTAGACGCTGAGATCCCACTCGTTGAAGTAACCGAAGGGGGTAATCCACACATCGTAGCCGGTCTCGCGCAGCCGCACGGCCAGCTCCTCGCTCAGATCGCGGGCGAAGTCGGGCTCGGCATTCTCGCCGCCCAGGTGGGTGAAAGAGTGCAGCACCACGGTGCGCAGCTCCCGTTTGTTGGCCAGCCACTTGAGGTGCTTCAGCGTCTGGCGAAAGACGCTGGCGCGCTGCGCCGCGTCGCCGGCCTCCACCTGGTAGAAGGCCACCACCGCGTCGAACACCTCCTGCTCCACCGCGACGTCGTCGGCGCTTTCCAGCGTCTTGGAAAAGCTGCGCCACCAAAAGCGCTTGGCCTGGAAGGTGAGCAGTTTCATCTCACCCGGCCACCTGTTCGAACACGCGCAGGAAGTTCAGCCCCAGCACGCCGCGAATCACCGTCTCGCTGTGGCCGCGGGCCAGCATGCCGGCGGTGAGGGCCGGGTAGCGCGTCGCGTCCTCCAGGCCCTGGGGCATGTCGGCGCCGTCGAAGTCGGAGCCAACCATGACGTGGTGCGGGCCGGCGACGTGCAGCAGATGATCCACATGATCCAGCACGTGTTCGATGCTGGCTTCGCTGACCGGCTGGTGCAGGAAGGAATCGACGAAGGTGACACCCACCAGCCCGCCGCGGGCCGCGATGGCCTCGATCTGCACGTCGGTCAGGTTGCGTGGATGGTCGCACAGGGCGCGGGCGTTGCTGTGCGAGGCGATGACCGGCTGCTGGCTGACGCGCAGCACATCCTCCAGCCCGGCCGGCGCCAGGTGCGACACGTCGATGAGCACGCCCAGCCGGTTGCACTCCTCGACGACCTGAACGCCGAAGGGGCTCAGACCGTGCGCCTCGCGGCCCTGCATCACGCCGTCGGCCACCTCGTTGCGAAAGTTCCAGGTCAGCCCCAGCACGCGCACGCCCAGGCGGTAGAAGCTGCGCAGCAGGGGCAGGCTGTCGCGCAGCGGCTCGGCGCCCTCCAGCCCCAGGATGGCGGCTACCTTGCCCTCGGCCTTGGCGCGACGGATGTCGGCCGCGCGGGTGGCCAGCAGCAACTGGTCCGGATAGGCGTCCAGAGCCTGGTGCAGCGTGTCCACCATGTGCAGGGCATAGCGGGTGGCGCCGCGGTGGTATTCGTGGATCGGCACAAAGCAGGCGAAGATCTGCGCGGTCACGCCGCCCGCGGCCAGCCGCGGCAGGTCGACGTGGCCCTGCGTCGAGCGTTCCGCCAGCGTGCGCTTGCCCTCCAGCACATCGCCCAGCGTATCACAGTGGCCATCGACGACGATGGCGTCAGGATAAAGGTTGTTGGATGACATCATGTCTCCTGGTTGCGTTTCAGCTTGATGGCGCGCAGCGCGCGCGATAACAACGATTCAGTAACGAGTAACACGTAATCGGACAAAGATGGTCGATGGATTCGAGCATGAATCATGGGGGCGCGCTCATCACATTCACATCCGCGATTCCAGTTACAAGTTACGCATTGCGTGCTTGACCAACGGCTCCGAGAATTGCCGCCAACGCCCGCCATTCCGGTTACGAGTGACACATTACTCGTTACTCATCAGACCACTGCCACTATCCGCGATTCCGCCGCAGGCCATAGTGCTTGATCACCAGACCATCATGCGCCGGAATGACTCGGCGCGCGGCGCGCCGATGGCCTTGCCGTGTTCCTCGTCCATGCCTTGCAGCCAGTCAAGACTCTTCATATCTTGGGGGAACTGGCTGCGATGCGCCAGGCACGCCGCCAGCTTGGTCTCGTAGACGCTGCTGACATCGACAAACACGTCGGGCTCGCGGTCGGTGGAGAAGAGGAAGACCCGCTGCAAACAGCCCAGACCCGCGCCCGGCTCGCGCAACTGCTCCGGCCGGTAGAGCGGCATCTTGGCGGGCATGTAGGCGTCGATGGCGGCCTGGCCGGCCGCGCGATGGTCCGGGTGGATCTGACCCGACCAGAAGGGGTCAAAGGTGATGAGTGTGTCGGCCTGGGTGATGCGGTAGAGGCGGGCGATCTGGGCGCGCAGCTCCAGATCGGCCACCAGTTCGCCGTCGTGATGGCCCAGGCTGTGTACCTGCTCGATGCCCAGGATGGCCGCGGCCTCCTCGGTTTCCAGCAGACGGGTGGTGGCCAGGGCCGGCCGCGTGGTAGCCGCGTCCTGCGTGCCGATGTCGCCCAGGGTGCAGTTGACCGAAAAGACCCGAACGCCACGCTGAGTCAACATCGTCACCGTGCCGCCGCACAACGTCTCCAGGTCGTCAGGGTGCGCAGCCACCACGATCAGCCGCTGCACGTCGGCGAAGGCCTGGATATCAAAGGTTTCTTGCATCGATTCTCTCCAGGTGAACAGCCGCTGGGGCCGGTCGATGGCTGTCCAGCGGCGTGGGAAGGATGTCCGGCTTCGGGCAGAATTTTAGCACCCCTGGCCGCTTCTCACAAGTCAGCCTGCCCGTTGTCCGTTGCAGGCGCGCCGTGGTATAATCGGGGCCATGTTCGCTTCGCTTGACGCCCTGCACACCGAGCTGCGCGCCTGCCGACTCTGCGCCGAGGCGGGCCATTTCATCGTCTCGCCGCCCATCTTCTCCGGCCCCGCCGGCGCGCGGCTGATGATCGTCGGCCAGGCGCCGGGGCGCATGGAGCAGGAGCGCACCCATCGACCCTTCAGCGGCCCCGCCGGCGGGCGGCTCTTCCGTTGGCTGGCCGAGGCCGGCTGGGCCGAAGAGGATTTTCGCGCCGCCAACTACATGACCGCGATCACCAAATGCTACCCCGGCCCGCATCCGTCCGGCCGCGGCGACCGGGTGCCTGGCCAGGAGGAGCAGGCCCTCTGCCGGCCCTGGCTGGAGCAGGAGCTGGCCCTGGTGCAGCCGCAGGTGGTGATTCCTGTCGGCGGACTGTCGATCCAGCGTTTTCTGGGCAAGGGCGCACGGCTGGTCGAGGTGGTCGGCCGCGCCTTCGTTCGTCCGGCCGACGATCAGCGGCTGACGCCCTGGGCACAGCAGCATCTGCCGCCGCGCTGCCAGGTCATCCCGCTGCCCCACCCTTCCGGCGCGTCGCAGTGGTTCAACGTGCCGGCCAACCAGGCGCTGCTGCGCCAGGCGTTGGCGCATGTGCAGGCGGCAGGGCAGGTATAGAGCACCTGTTTCGTGGACTGGCTCGGTCGGAGACCGGCCAGAGCGTCATTTGTTTGTCCATGGTGGGCTGGCTCGGTCGGAGACCGGCCAGAGCGCCATTTGTTTGTCCGTGGTGGGCTGGCTCGGTCGGAGACCGGCCAGAGCGCCATGTGTTTGTCCATGGTGGGCTGGCTCGGTCG
>JACSRL010000105.1 GCA_014879765.1 Anaerolinea sp.
TTCGGCTGCCCTCATGCGACGCGCGTTACCTCAACCCGCTACTCGACCTACGCTAACCAACTCATTTCAGACACACCCAATGGAATTCACCGTCTCAATCCACGAAGCCGCCTCAGCGGCTGCGGAGGGGTTTCCAGCGGCTGAGGCCGCTTCGTGCTGTCAGCCGGGGGATTTCCAATCCCTGGCCATTTTTAACGGAATCCCAACCCACGTTCCTTCATGCTGACAAAACGCTGGCGGCCGATGATCAGGTGATCCAGCACGTCGATGGTGAGCAGGCTGCCGGCCTCGACGATCTGGCGCGTCACTTGCACGTCCTCGGGGCTGGGGGTGGGGTCGCCGCTGGGGTGATTGTGGACGATGATCATGGCCGCGCTGTTGGCGCGGATCGCCTCGCGAAAGACCTCGCCGACGCGCACCGAGGCCGCGTTGAGCGAGCCGATGTAGATGGTGGGGATGCTGATCACCCGGTTGCGCGAATCCAACAGCACAATGCGCAGGTGCTCCTGGCTGAGCAGCGACATCTCAGCCATCAACAGGTTGGCCGCGTCGGCCGGCTGGCGGATCTGTGGCCGCTCGTGGGGCGCGGCCACCAGCAGGCGGCGGCCCAGCTCCAGCGCAGCCTTGACCTGGATGGCCTTGGCCTCGCCCACCCCTTTTTCCTGACACAGTTCTTGAATGGTGGCCTGAGCCAGGCCGGGCAGGCCGTCGTGGCGGGCCAGCATCTTCTCGGCCACCCGCACCACGTTTTCGCCGCCGGTGCCGACGCGCAGGATGATGGCCAGCAGCTCCGAGGTGCTCAGCGCGCCGGCGCCGTAGTGCAGCAGCCGCTCGCGCGGCCGCTCACCCGTGGGCAGATCACGGATCATGGGACGATATTCGACGCGTTCGTTTTCAGACATGGGGGATCCCTTCGCTAAAGACAAGAAAGTTGCCATCTTTTCGGAAAAGATGGCAACTTTGGACAACCCTACTGTATCAACACCAACGGCAGCAGTTGCCGGTGCATGATCAGCGGCCCTTCGGCCAACATGATCACGTCGTAGATCGGGCGGGCCATGCCCCAGCGCCGGGCGGTGACATTGTCGACTTCGGCGATCAGCCCGCGGCGGCGCAGCCGCTCGAAATCCTTGGCCGCGGCATAGTCCACCACCAGAAAAGGCCCTTCGACGCCGATGCCGGGCACGTCCAGCCACACCTTGCGCCCCAGGTCGCCCGGCCGCAGGGTGGCGATGTAGCCCACGCAGGCCGGCCGGTCGCAGTAGGGCACCTGCGCCCGCTCCAGCCGCAGGTGATAGACGTTTTCCATCACGCCAGGGCCATAGAAGGTCACCTCGCCGCGCGCGGGCAGCCGCGTGGCAGCATACCACGGGGGATCGATGCTCTGGGGCATAGGGGAGAAGAGCAGGCTGAGCGCCAGCAGGGCTGCAAACACGGCGTTTCCTTTCTTGTCACACGGTCCACCCACCGGACGTCCGGGGACGAAACGGCGTTCCCAAGGATGCCAGAACTTGATGGTTTTGTCAAAGAGAAGCGAGCCTTCTTGACGGCGCCATGCAAGCGTGCTACTCTATGGCACGAGGTACACCATGACAGAATCAACCCCATCCCATGCCATGTTTGCCGGGCTGGTCTTCAACCAGGCCGGCCAGCCAGCCGAGATCGCCTACATCGGCGGTGAGGCGCATTACGTTATCCTGGACGACGACTTTCGCCGTCACGTGGCCGCGCGCGAGGTCGACCGCCAGGTGTTGGCGCACCTGCGCGAGATGATGGAGCCCTTTCGCGACCAGGCTGTGGTCGAGATGATGCGCATGATGGGCAAGGAAGACCTGTTCACCAAGGCCATGATCGACTCCTCGCTGAAGAACTGGGAGCAGGCGCTGGGCCAGCCGGTCCCGGAGGATATGCGGGCCTGGCTGGGCATGCTGGGCTTCCGCGTCACCGTCGATGTACACGGCGAGGTGGTCGATTTTCGCCTGCCTAGCCAGATAAGCGGCGAAGAAGACTGATGTAAAGGCTATGAAAAAAATACTGCTGGTTCTACTTACCCTGTTCGCCATGGCAGCTGCCGCCATGGCCGGCCTGCGCGCCTTTCTGCGCCGTTTCCTGCCGCAAACTGAGGGCAACCTGCGGCTGCCCGGCCTGCACGGCCCGGTCGAGGTTCTGCGCGACCGCTGGGGGACGCCGCACATCTACGCTGAGGACGAGGATGACCTTTTCTTTGCCCAGGGCTATGTCCACGCCCAGGACCGGCTGTGGCAGATGGAGCTGCAGCGCCGCATGGGCGCGGGACGGCTGAGCGAGGTGCTGGGGGAGGCGACGCTGCCGGTGGACCGCTTCACCCGCACCCTGGGCCTCAACCGGGCGGCCGAGGAGGAGCTGGCCAGCCTGCCGGCTGAGACCCGGCGCACGCTGGAGGCCTACGCGGCCGGCGTCAACGCCTATATCCGCCAGCGCCCCGGCCGCTGGTCGTTGGAGTTCACCCTGCTGCGCTTCCAGCCGCAGCCCTGGCGGCCGGTGGACAGCCTCTACTGGGCCAAGTTCATGGCGCTGTTGCTCAGCGGCAACTGGGCCAGCGAGACCCTGCGCACGCGGCTGGCCCTCAAGCTGGGCGCGGAGCTGGCGGCCGATCTGGAGCCGGTCTACCCGGCCGACAATCCCACCCTGGTCGGTGACGCCAGTCGGCCGACCGGCGCGCCGCCCCCCAACGGCTGGCGCAGCCCGGCCCTGCTGGAGGCGCTGAAGCTGGTGGAGGGGCTGCTGCGCAGCGGTCCGCCGCCGCAAGCCATGCCAGCCGCGCCGGCCGCCGCGGGCAGCGTCATCCGTCTCAACCCCGGCGCCAGCAACCAGTGGGTGGTCAGCGGCGCGCGCACCGCCACGGGCAAGCCGCTGCTGGCCAACGACACCCACATGGCCGTGGCCATGCCGGCCATCTGGTATCAGGTGCATCTGGAGGGGGGGCGCTACCATGTGGCCGGCGTCTCGCTGCCCGGCGCTCCTGGCGTGCTGGTGGGCCACAATCAACGCTGCGCCTGGGGGCTGACCACAGCCTGGCAGGACGCGCAGGACCTGTTCATCGAGCGCATCAACCCGGCCAACCCGGCGCAGTACCAGTTCCAGGGGCAGTGGCGGCCCATCCAGACCGTGCAGGAGGTGATCGCGGTCAAGGGGCGGGCCAAGCCGGAGGTGGTGGAGGTCAGGCTGACCCACCACGGCCCCCTGGTCAACGAGCTGATGGGCGAAAGCGCGCCGCTGGCGCTGCGCTGGGTGGCGCTGGATCAGACCGACATGCTGGGCGCGGTGCTGGGCTATGGCCGCGCGGGCAACTGGCAGGAGTTCCGCGCCGCGCTGGCTTCGTGGGCCGCGCCGGCGCACAATTTCGTCTACGCCGACGTGGATGGCCATATCGCCTACTTCCAGGCGGGCTGGATGCCGGTGCGGGCCAAGGGCTATGGCCTCGCGCCCGCGCCCGGCTGGAGCGGCGAGTACGAATGGCAGCGCTTCCTGACGCTGGACGAGCTGCCGCAGGCGCTGGACCCGGAGAGCGGCTGGCTGGGCGCGGCCAACAATCTGGTGGTGGACGCCAGCTATCCGCATTTCCTCAGCGCCGACCTGGAGAACCCCAGCCGCGCCACACGGCTGGTGGAGCTGCTGACCGCGCGCGACACCGTCAGCGCGGCCGATTTCGCGGCCATGCAGCGCGACACCTTCAGCGCGCAGGCGCAGCGTTTCGTGCGCCATCTGCTGCCCATCCAGCCGACCAACACCCGCGAGGCCAGGGTGCTGGAGATCCTGCGCGACTGGAACTGTCACATCGACGCGGACAGCGTGGCGGCCACGCTCTACGAGACCATCCGCCTCTGCGCGCTGCACGAGGCCTTCGATCGGCATCTGGGCGAGCTGGCCGATGCCTACGTGGGCGTGGAGCCATCGCCGCTGGGCGACATCAGCGTGTTCCACGACCGCAGCTTTGTGCGCCTGCTGGAGATGCTGGAGGAGAAGAAGGGCAGCTCGGTCTGGCTGCGCGATCCGGAGACGGGCATCCCGCAGCACAAGAGCGAGCTGCTGCACCGCGCGCTGCGCATCGCCCTGCGCCAGCTCAAGGCGCATCTGGGGCCGGACATGGACACCTGGACCTGGGGACGGCTGAACCAGATCCACTTCGCGCACCCGGTGGGATCGGTCAAGCCGCTGCACCTGCTCTTCAACCGCGGCCCCTATCCCATGGGCGGCGACCGGGACACGCTGCTGCGGGCCTCGGCCAAGCCGGCCTTCCCCTTCCCGCCGGTGGCGGTGGTGGACGCGCTGCGCTTCATCGCCGATCTGAGCGACTGGGACCGCTGCCAGATCATCGTGCCCGGCGGCCAGTCAGGCCACGTGGCCAGCCCGCACTACGCCGACCAGATCCCGCTCTGGCGCGCTGGCTTGATGCTGACCCTGCCCTTCAGCCGGCCGGCCGTGGAGCGCATGGCACGCGAGCGGCTGGTGCTCAGTCCGTGAAACGTGAGGCGTGAGGCGTGAAACGTGAAACGTGAGGCGTGAGGCGTGCGTAACCCGTAACCCGTAACCCGTAACCCGTAACCCGTAACCCGTAACCAGAGACATCGTCCGCAGTTTCCGGGTTACGAGTTACGAGTTACGAGTTACGGTCCCCAGATAGCCTCACATACCAACCACACATCACGTTTCACGTTTCACGCCCCTTACCGCCCAAACATTTTCCGGTGCAACCCCCCATGGCTCTGATCCAATGTGATTTCTTTTCTGAGACCTTGCAGTTCGGCACGGCGATGAACGTGATCCTGCCGCAGCCGGCGCGGGCGCGTTATCCGGTGCTCTATCTGCTGCACGGGCTGTCCGACGACCACACCACCTGGCTGCGGCGCACTTCCATCGAGCGATACGCCGACGCGCTGGGGCTGGCTGTGGTGATGCCGGCGGTTCATCGCAGCTTTTATGCCGACATGGCGCACGGCAACCGCTATTGGACCTTCGTCAGCCAGGAGCTGCCCGCGCTGGCGCGCGGCTTTTTCCCCCTCTCCCTGCGCCGGGAGGAGACCTTCGCGGCGGGGCTCTCCATGGGCGGCTACGGCGCGTTCAAGCTGGCGCTGAGCTTTCCCGAGCGCTTTGCCGCGGCCGCCAGCCTGTCAGGTGCGCTGGATCAGGCCGGCGCCATGCAGCAGGTGGAGCCGGCCTGGCGGGCTGAGATGGAAACTGTCTACGGCGACCTGAGCCAGGTAGCCGGCAGCGCCAACGATGTGATGCACCTGGCGCGGCAACTGGCCCGATCGGCCGGGCCACGGCCGCGGCTCTACCAGTGCTGCGGCACAGAGGATTTCCTCTACGACCAGAACCTGCGCTTCCGCGACCAGGCGCGGGCGCTGGGGCTGGATCTGACCTACGAGGAAGGGCCAGGCGGCCACGACTGGGGCTACTGGGATCGCATGATCCAGCGGGTGCTGGCCTGGCTGCCGCTGAAGACCGACTAAGCACGATCCCGCGGGCGTCTCGCCCGCCTCGGCGTAGACGCCTCGTCGATCAGCAAACAGAAAGCACGATCCCGCGGGCGTCTCGCCCGCCTCGGCGTGGACGCCTCGCCGACCAGCGAACATAAGCATGACTGTCAAACGATTTGCCCCCTTCCTGCTGGCGCTGCTGCTGTTGATCCCCCTGGCCGCGGGCCTGTTTGCCCTTTGGGCCGACCGCCACGTGGAGCAGAGCGCGGCCGGCCGGGTCTACAGCGACCTGGACGCGCTGCCCTACCGCCCGGTGGCCCTGGTGCTGGGCACCTCCAAGTACTCCCGCGGCCGGCTGAACAGCTTCTACGTGGGCCGCATGCGCGCCGCGGCCGAGCTCTACCACGCCGGCAAGGTGGACGGCATCCTGGTCAGCGGCGACAACGGGACGGCCAGCTACAACGAGCCGGCCGAGATGGCCGCTGACCTGATCGCGCTGGGCGTGCCGGCCGGGCACATCACGGCCGACTACGCCGGCTTCCGCACGCTGGATTCCATCTACCGCGCCGGCGATGTCTTTGACCTGGACAGCTACACCATCGTCTCACAGCCCTTTCACATCGAACGGGCGCTCTACCTGGCCGACCAGAAGGGCCACGATGCCATCGGCTATGCCGCGCGCGGCCCGCAGGGCTATTGGGGCCAGCGCATCCGGGCCCGCGAGGTGCTGGCCCGCGCCAAGGCCGTGCTGGACGTGGAGCTCCTGCACGTTGGCCCCCGGTATCTGGGCGAGCCGGTCTATGTGAAGCGCAGAATGGCGGAGTTTTAGCTGGCGCGGCGGCCCGCCCGCAATCGCAGTCAATGTTTGTGAGACGACTCATGCACTTGTCATAGCTGGCGCCGACGTGCGTCGCGTGCGGCAGTACCTGGAACGATACGCCGGCGATCTGGTGACGATGTTCGATGGGTTGGTTGAGGAGGCGCTGAACGGGTAGAAGGAGACTTGTAACTGCTCAGCCGGCGGGTGCGTGACCGTTGATTGAGTAGGCTGCCGTATCGAAATCAACGGTCACGCACCCGCCGGCGGGCCAAACGTTGGTTTCGATACGGCGCAGACGCCTACTCAACCAACG